>CAIVHJ010000022.1 GCA_903905665.1 uncultured Phycisphaerales bacterium | reverse complement strand
TGTTTGCCGTTTTCGAGGCCGAGTCTTTTGGCATAGCGATCGAGGCCCTCGTCGATAGCTTTGAATAGTCCTTCCTGTAACTTCTTCATCTCCTCCTGTTGATACAATTGGTATCCGGGGCTTTGTTTGAAACTGTCGCTAAGCTTCTTGAAATTACTGGTTTCAATCAGCAGTACGGTATCCTTCGGCGCCCACGCGGCCGGCGAGTCGGCCCACACCACTCCTGAAGAAATGCATCCGATGGCCACGATCCACAAACCCCACCCTGTTGAGAATCGACGATTGAGCATCATGTTCCAGTTCCTTTCAAATAAGCGAAACATTTTGAATCATTACGCAGGGTCCGCCTGCAGTATTGATTGTTTTATTTTGATCCTTCCGGCTTGGTCTGGTTCGCCGTTCCGAGGAAATCCGGATTGGATTTTTCCAGACGAAGCGACGGCTGAATGTACTGATACCCGCTGTCGGGATTGTCCAGATTATACGCATAAGCATCGCGGTGTTTCAGAAAATCGATGACATAGCGCACCGGAATCGCGTAATGCATGCCGTCGGCGAATCGATACGACATATTGGTGACCCCGATCACCTCGCCGCGAGTATTAAAAAGGGGTCCGCCCGAATTACCGGGATTCACTTCCGTGGTCGTCTGGATGTACAAGAGACCGTCGATATGGCGACGGCTGGTTTTGCTGATGATGCCCTGGGAGACGGAACGTTCCTGACCCAAAGGATTGCCGATGGCAAACGCGGTTTCACCTTCCGCCACGTCGCGTTCGTCGGCATCCAGACACACGACGGTGACTTTCATTCCAGCCGGGGGATCGAACTTCAGCATCGCTAAATCCAGAAACGGATTGACGGCGATGATTCGGGTATTTTCGATTTTTTCGTTGCGATAGGCGGACCCTTCGCGTCGGAAAAGATTGAGCGTGATTTTGGTCTCGCCTTCGATGACGTGGAAGTTGGTGATCAGGTATCCGTCCTGGTGAATGATGAATCCGCTGCCGAGACCTTTGGGGGTTTTGACCATGACGACGGCTTCTTCGATTTTTGGAGAAAGGTCCGCCACGGAAGCCATCGGATAATCCCCCACACAAAACAGATCGTCGGTGACGCGAGTCTGCGAGGTCCGATCCGAGGAAGCAAGTTCGGATTTTTCAATTTTCTGTATCTGATCACGAGGGATCGCCAGCACTTCAAATCCCAAATCCACGACGACCTTGTCGGGAGTGTCCTTGAGGATGTCGGCTTCAATTTTTCGGCCGTTGTTCAGATAAATCGTATCGGCCCAGACACCCCCGGAAACGATCCCCAGCAACAGAAACGCCGAAACCCCTAATCCACACAGACGCGGAGAAAGTGAACGGCTGGATCGTATGGAACAAAGAAACTGCGTTTGCCGTCGCGGATTTTTCATATTTTGAACTCCGAACCTGGTTTCTGAATCCTGCGAATTTCGGTCTTAACATACCCCAGAGTACGAAAATTCACAAGTGACGTTGTTCAATATTCAGCCAAACACATCGAATCGGCGATTATAATTTCCCATGAAAAATGGAATCGCTCAAAGATTGGTTGCACGACCGGAATCTTGTGGCGTAGAATACGTTTCCTGAGCAAGACTTGTGGTTTTCTCCCTGAAAGGATTTTGAGACATGAGACGTATTGATGTAATCATGGCGGGAGTCTTAACGCTGGGATGGGCGACTGCAGGATGGGCGCAAGTGACGGCCGAACAGAAGCAAACGTTGGCCAATTATTTCGGCTTTGGAGAGATGGAAATCTACAAGTTGGATAATAACATCTCCAACCTGCAAACGGCGGATATGAATGGTGACGGATTGACGGATCTCATCGTCGTCAACAACTACAAGAGCAAGATCGACGTTTTGCTGCAACGCAAAGAAAAACCGACAGAGGCCGCCGTCAAAACGTCCTCCAACGTGAACGAACTGGAAAACGACTGGCGTCTGGATCGCCGATCCATTCCGATCAACTACCATGTCCATAGTCTGGCGGTCGGGGAACTGACCGGCGACAAGTATCCTGATCTCGTGTTTTTCGGCGACCCAAAGGAATTGGTAGTGCTGAAAAACAACGGAGACGGAACCTTCGCGGCGCCCGTGGGTGTGAAAGTCCGTGATGGATTGGCGCGGCCGGGTTCGGTGGTCACCGGAGACCTGAACCACGATGGATTGACCGACGTGGCGCTGTTGGGCGAAAAAGACGTGTTGTTGTTTTACCAGAACAAAGGCGGCGGACTGGGAAGACCGCTGTACAGCGCACACGCTGAAAGTTCACCATTGGCAATCGACATTGCGGACATCAACGGTGATGGCCGCGATGATCTGATCATCGTTCCAGAGGACGACATTCGCGTTCAACTGCAAACCGAGGACGGGCAGTTGGGTCCGATTCAGCGGATTCGCATTCCTGCGATACGCACGTGGGATTTTTACCGAACCGATCGGATGAAACAGGCGGAAATGATCGGCGTGGAAAAAATCTCCGGGCGGTTCAAACGATGGGTGTTTGAGCGCACACAGCAGGCGGGCGGGATCGAGGAATGGCCGGTTCTTTATTATCCCTTTACTGCCGGCGAAACAAGCAATCGCCGGCCGATCGCCATCGGCGACGTAAACGGCGACGGTCTTGATGACCTCGTGGCGGCGGACGTCAACAGCGCGCAATTGTTGCTGTACACTCAGAAACAGGGCGTGGGTCTGGAGCCGCCGCATAAATTCGGCGGGCAGGTCAACATGCGAGACCTTCGCTGCATGGACCTCAACGGGGATCACCGTGCGGAGGTGCTGGCCTGTAGCGCCGACGAGAAATCCATCGGGGTCAGCGTTTGGCAAAACAACCACCTGACATTTCCTCGACCGATCTCCACGGTGGGAAGTCCGCAATGTTTCGATATCGTTCCAGTTCCGACCGGTCATCGGCTTGTTTATGTCACGGAAGAGAGCGGCAGCTATTTTCTGGTCAGTCAGTCTTTTCAAACGCGGATCGACGGGGATCAACCGACGTTTGTCATGGCGGACGATCAGCAGAAAATCAAAATCGACGACGTGTCCACCGCGCCCAGTGCGATGCGGTTGGCGGATGCGAATCAGGACGGAGTGGTTGACGTTTTAATTTTCACTCCGTATGAACCGTTGATCACGTTTTTGCAGAATACAGAGGGGCAGTTGGAACGGTTAACCGGTGCATCGGCTCAACTCGGTCTGGTCAAGGAGGCAACCGTTGCGGGTTTCACCACGGCCGACGTCAACCGGGACGGCAAACCGGAGATCATCTTGGCGCAAAAAATGTTTGCCCGCGCGCTGCGGATCAACGATCAGAAACAATGGGAAGTCGTGGATCAATTCAACGCGCCGACGGAGATGGCAGAGATCATCGGCGTAACCGCGATTGCGGAATCGGGTCAGACCATGCCGCAGATTGTGCTTTATGACAAGCGGAATCTGGAGTTGCACTGGTTAGCGGCCGATGCAGAAAATACCTATCAGGTCAGCAAAAGCGTCCCAATCAGCAGTTTTGAACTGTCGGCGATGGAAACGGCCCGACTGACCGGAGCCGGAACAGACAACATCCTCGTGTCGGACAATAAAAAATTTGCATTGGCGTTGCCCAATCAGCCCCCGATCAAGGCCGCCGATAAATCCGTCTTTGAGAGCAAAACCAAAGACGCCCGATTGTGGCGGACGGCGGTGGGCGACCTGAACCATGACGGGCGAACGGATTTTGCCGTGATCGAAGGGAAAGAGCATCAGATTGAGATTCTGACGCAAACCGGCGACGGGGAAGTGCTTCCCGCCATCGCGTTCAAGGCGTTCGACGCAAAAACATTTCAACGAGAGCAGGAGGACAATCCCGAACCTCGCGAACTCCGAATCGCCGATCTGAACGGCGATGGGCACGACGATTTGGCGATCATCGTACACGATCGCGTGATTATTTATCCGGGACAGTGATATACAGATTTCATCTGAATCCTGTGCAAAAAAGAAATCGAGACGCAAGGAGCCGCAGGCTTTAGCCTGC
>CAIVHJ010000021.1 GCA_903905665.1 uncultured Phycisphaerales bacterium | reverse complement strand
TTGCAGTCTTCCGCGAGGCTGTTTAGGATCGTGGCCACATCGGGATGGTCCGGGCCGAGGGCCTTCTCCATGATCGCCAGCGAGCGTTTGTAGAGCGGTTCGGCCTGCGCGTACTGGCCTTGGTCCTGGTACAGCAACGCAAGGTTGTTCAGACTCGTGGCCACTTTGGGATGATCCGGACCGCCGGCTTGCTCGGCAACTTCGAGCGCCTTTTTCGCCACCACGATGGCCCGGTCATATTTCCCTTGCTTGTACAGCGACTTGACCTCATCGTTGAGCGTCTCCCATTCGATCCCTTGTGCATAAGCTGGCACGGAGGCACCAAGCGCGACCAGAAACGCGATGAATGTAACGACAGGTAATCGGATGATAGTTTTCATGATTTGTTGTTAGTCCCTTCTGATGCACCCATTGTAACTATGGCGTTGGTTATCTTCAAATTGCCCCCATTACCCGAAAGAACACAAAGACCGGCAAAAAAGAGCATGTTTTTCTAACCTTACGATGCCGAGCATGGCGCTAATCGGTTATTTCTGGGGCGACAGTAGAGCCAGAAGTTCGCGGTTGCCGGCGTGGCTGGTGATGGGGCTTGGGGTGGTGGCGAGCACGTCAATTCCGATATCCGCAATCTGTTGAAAAACCCGTTGAACCACGTCGTCAAAATGCGCCGGATCGAGCACCCCGTCGCGTAAGTATTGCGATTCGGCTTCGTAGTGGGGTTTGATGAGTGTGATGATGAGCGGTCCCATGCGATTGCTCGGTGGCAAGACCGCTCTCTCACGGTCGCGGCTCGGATTTTGACACAAGAGCGATTGCGCGCGCGGCAGGATCAAACTTTGCCGGGTCCAGCCGACGTCGAGAGTCACCAGATCAACCGGTTCGGGCAATTGCACGTGCAGGGCGTTGGTTCGTTCCATGACCACCACACGGGGGTCCTTGCGAAGTTTCCACGCCAAAGTTCCGTAGCAGGTGTCCACCGCATAGACCCGCGCGGCGCCGCGATCGAGCAGGCAATCGACGAATCCGCCGACGTGGCTCCCCAGATCGGCGCAGGTCCAGCCGGTGGGATTCACGCCGAATTCATCCAGCGCATGCGCGAGTTTGGTTCCCCCGCGTGAAACGTAACGTTGATCCCTGTCTTCGGCCACACGCTCCTCCGACCCGATCGAAATGGGACTTCTCATCATAACCGATTTTACATACAATGGTGATTTCGCGTCTCGCCCTGCATTCTGGAGAGTCCGTGTGCGCGAGTTTTCGTTCAAACCGTTTGATCAAATGACCCCCGAAGACTACGCCCAAATCGGCCTCAAGGCCGGTCTGGAAGTCCACCAGCAGTTGCTCACGCGAAGCAAACTTTTCTGCCGCTGCCCGGCAGGCCACTACAGCGACGAATACGACGCCGAAATCCTGCGCCACATGCGTCCGACGCTGTCGGAACTCGGAGAATACGACGGCACGGCGCTCATGGAGAAAAAAACCAAGAAAAACATCACCTACCGAATCAATCGCCACACGGTATGCACCTACGAATTCGATGACACCCCGCCGTTTTTCATGGATCAGGAATCGCTCGAAATTGCGCTGGAAATCGGGTTGCTGCTGAATCTCAACATGGTGAGCGAGTTGCACATCGCCCGCAAACAATACCTCGACGGTTCGATACCGACCGGATTTCAGCGGACCACGATTGTCGGAGTGGACGGCTGGATTCCCTGCTGCGGGAAAAAAATTCGCATCCGGCAACTGGGACTTGAGGAAGATGCCTGCCGCGAAGTTTCCGACATCGGTCATGAACGCGTCTATCTCACCGATCGGCTGGGGATGCCGCTCATCGAGGTCGTCACTGAACCGGACATGCAAACTCCTCAGGAAGCGGCCGAGGTCGGCCACATGATCCGAATGCTCTGCCGCAGCACCCGCAAGGTGCGCACGGGCATCGGCGCTACGCGACAGGATGTGAACGTCAGCGTGAAGGGCGGAACGCGAGTCGAAATCAAAGGCACGCCGCAAATCACCCGCAATCCGCATTTGATATACAGTGAGGCGAGACGGCAATGTTCGTTGCTGCACATCCGCGAACTGCTCAAGGAACGCGGGGTCACGAGCGACACGCTGCAATTTGAAAAAAACGATGTCACGCGGCTCGTATCCAGAAGCATTTACGCACCGCTGCGAACGGCGGTCGAGAGCGGATTGAAGGTCAAATGCGTCGCGCTAAAAGGGTTTGGCGGAATTTTCAACGTCAACACCCAGGAAAACACGACGTTTGCCAAAGAATTCAGCGACCGGGTTCGCGTGATCGCGTGTCTGACGCTGTTGCCCAACAATGTCCATTCGGACATGGCGTCGGAGACGTTGTCGGGAAAAGACTGGCGGGAAATTCGCAAGCGGCTTCGGGCGGATCATCTGGATGCCTTGATTCTGGTATGGGGAAACGAGGAAGACACCGAGACGGCGTGCAACGAAATCGTCATCCGCGCCAAAGAGGCGACCCTCGGCATTCCGAGCGACACGCGGCAAGCGTACAAGGACGGAACCAACGGTTTTGAGCGAGTGCTGCCGGGTCCGGAACGAATGTACCCAGACACCGATCTGCCCCCAATAGCTATCGCGCCGGAACGATTGAAGCAAATCCGCACGTCGCTCCCGAGGCCGGTATGGGACGTACGCGATGAATTACGCGCGATGCACCTCTCCGAGGATGAAATCCGAATGCTGCTGCGAACCGGGCGGGGACAGTTATTCTGCAACGTGGTTCGGGAACTTCACATCGCGCCCCAGACGGCGGCCGAAGTTCTCTGCCGGCGTATGAAGTCCTTCAGCCGCCGCGGAATGAACATTCGGAACCTGTCGGATTCGGAAATTCGTGAGGTTCTTCAGCACCACTCCGCTGGAAAAATTACGCGCGCCGCTGCGGTGCGGATCGTGGAGCACCTTCTGGGCCAACCAGCCGAACAACCCGACGGAAAGTCGCGCGTTCAACGAGCAATCTACGAACTCCACGCCGGTCCCATGGATGATGCAGAACTACGGGCATTGGTTCGGGAACATCTGCGACAATGCGAGAGCCTCGTGTTCAACGATGCCGATGACCAATGGCGATTTGTGATGGGACAAATCATGAATCAGGTTCGTTTCCGCGTGGAAGGTTCGATCGTGTCGGACGCGCTGCGTCGGATGGCCAAAGTTCAGCCGCATCCGGCCGCACAGGGAATGCAACCATGAACGAAAACGAACAAAACGGCTATCGAGGGATTACGCTGAGCGTGCTGGATCGGCATCAGGTACGCGTGTGGAGCGAAGTGGAGATTGAATCCACCCAGGGCCGTTTCAAAGGTCTGATTCTTCCGCGATCCCAGACCGCCGACGAAAAACACATCGTGCTGAAACTCTCCAGCGGATACAACATCGGCCTGGCTGCGGAAATTATCACCCGAATGACCGAACTCGGTCGCCGCGAAGCCCACTACAAAATCCCTGAAAAAGA
>CAIVHJ010000020.1 GCA_903905665.1 uncultured Phycisphaerales bacterium | reverse complement strand
GGCAGAAATCATATAAGCTGTTGCCAGATGAAGGAGGAATAATCACAACATGAAGAAGGGATCTCACAAGCACCAATTCAGGTGGAGTTTGTTTTTCGCTTTGATGGGCGGGTTGGCACTTGCCATTGAGGGGTTTGTCACGCTACCACATGCCGAGTTGTGCACCAGACTTGCGGCAGGCTGTTACTTTATCGGTATGGTGCTCTTCTTGGGAGCCAAGCTCTCCGAAAGACGGGAAGCGCGCGAAACAACGAAACCAGTAGAAGCTAAACCATCGAACCAGCCCTCCGCGCATACCCGCTAGCCGCGCGCTGCTGAAGGGCGCCGTAGGCGATCAAGGTTTAGGCAGAAATGGACAGTCTGCCTTGACCGGTTTATAAAGAGTGTCCATTTATTGTTAGACAGTAGACCTATGAACATCCCAGCCAACTATAAGCAGGTCGCCAAGCTCCATAACGGTCTGAACCTCACGCTCCAGAAGTATTTAGAGCACTTCCCAAAGCTCGTTGCCCCTGATCTGCCGTTCGAGGTGGCCATCGCATACTTGTTTCAGCGTCTTGAGAGGGCGCACAGACGAGCGCTCTATGGCGGCATCATCAAGAGGCATTCAGCCGATGCCGAACTCACGAATACAATCATTTCGAAGGCGTACCTCACGAGAGCCGAGTTCGATGCCCTGTTCGAGAGGGTTTTCGGTTCTCCTATCCCCCCACGCGCGAAGGCCCTACGAGAGGATGCTGAGAGGATTCGTGACAAGTCGATGCACGGAGGTGAAGTGGATGACCCACCGCTTCGGAAGGCGATCAAGGACATTCTCGAATACTTGGAGGCTTTCAATGCACATGTTTTGAAGACGGGCGGATTCGAACCGTGCGGGCAAATGCGCGGACTCACCGGCGCAGCCGAGAAGTTGGAGAAGGACACCACAAGATGGATTCTCAAGGGACTGGAGCTTCCTATAAAATGAAGGGGCCGAATAAAGCGCTCCGGCCAACAGCCACAGCCCGTCGCGTACATGATGACGCCGGTACGGCATGCCAGAGACGAGTTCCGAATCCATAGGGTTTCGGCGAGAAGGAGATAAGTCATGAGAAGGAACTTGTGCCTACTGTTGGTGGTCACACTTGCTTTTACGGCGGGATGTGACCGGTTGAAGGGTGATGACCCCGCCGCAAAACTGAAGTCAAATGCGGCGGCGGGATCCGCATCGACCGTCCCTGTAAATAAGGATGATGACCCCGTCGCAAAACTGAAGTCACATGCGGTGTGTCTTGAGAAACATTTGCGTGAAGAGAAATCGCATGCCACCAAAGCAGATGTGATTAAGGATGTCTCGTTTGACGTAAGAAAGACTGACTCGTTGGTGTCTCCTTTTGTGGGGACAATACGGTGGGTCCGGACGGACGGGTTTTTGGAATCTGATTTCGAATACGAGATGACCCTAGCCTATCAAGAGAACCAGTGGATCCTCAAAGAAATCCAATTTAGGAGCAACGGCGGGGAATGGGAGGATTATATCGGCTTCCTTGCGCGCACTGGCGCACTTCTCTCGAGGATGGGAAATACGCCGCCAGCCGAACTGACCGATAAGGGAACAATTTTGCGCGGTTGGTCGGAGAAGTTAGTCTGCAACTGAATCCAAAAAACTAACCAAGATTTGACGCAGTTTACCGGTTTACACTGCCCGTCTATCGTATTGTTGGGAGCAGGAAAGGAAATAACACAGAATGGCCGACGTGAATGAGGAAATAGTCGCCCAGTATCTGAAACTCGTGAAGAAGTGGTTCTATGTCCTAGACATCTCCTTCGCCGTTCCACGGAACTACAGCAACGCAGACCTCCTCGCGTTCGATCCGAAGTCCTGCAACTACTACGATATTGAGGTCAAGTACCGTTCGGCATACACGATCTCGGCCAAGAACCGAAAAGGACATGACATTAGCGCGAACTCGGTCAAATGGCTCGTCGGGCAATTCACGCGCTATCCCGAACGGGAGGAGACGATACGAGCGTTCACAAGAAACCATGACAGCACAAAGGTGCTCGTCACGACGAAGCAGATGATGGGTAAGAAGGATGCCAAGCGCTATAGCTTGGAGAAGGCATTCAAAGACGGAGCATTGCACCCGCTGGCCATAGTCTTGGCAGATCTTGGCGACTTTTCGAAGCCGTTTCTTGCCGTGATCGGTTTGCGCAACAT
>CAIVHJ010000019.1 GCA_903905665.1 uncultured Phycisphaerales bacterium | reverse complement strand
TCTCGTATCAAATGATACACTCTTCGCCATCCATGGCTGTCCATTGTTCACCTCCATGTTCCCAAAACACACATCAAGGTGTAACAATATCAGCCATGGATAGTTATGCATCACCCTCACCTCCTTGACGAGAAATCTTGATTATCTCTGGGAACTCCGCTTACAATGGCGGCGGAATCTACTGCGACAGCAGCAGCCCAACAATCACCCAGTGTGCCATCTCTCGGAATTACGGTGCCGTTTACGGCGGTGGGATATACTGCAACCGCGGAAGTCTAACCATCACCCAGTGCACCATTTCTGGAAATTCCGTCAATTACTGCGGCGGCGGAATCTGCTGCTCAATCAGCAATCCTAACGTCAGAGGTTGCATTTTATGGGGCAATACGGCGCCCAACCGTCCGCAAATTTCCCCATCTGGATGGCTCCTCTCGGTATCGTTCAGCGACGTGCAGGGTGGATGGAGCGGAACGGGCAACATCGACGCCGATCCGTTGTTTGCCGCAGATGGTTATCACCTGCAGCGGCGTTCGCCGTGTCGTGATGCCGGTGATCCGGCGTACGTCCCGTCACCCGGCGAGACGGATATCGACGGTGAAATACGGGTCTATGGCGGTCGTGTGGACATGGGCGCCGATGAATGGCAACCCATGCTGATTCCACCGGAAGAATTAGACTTGGCGCCGATGGAAGCGGAACCGATTGAACTTCCACCGAGTCAGGGAGTTTCATTGCCGTAAGTATTGAAGTTGCTCTGTAGAAAACTCAACGATCGGTGTTGTTTTATCAGAGACGCGACCGTCAGGGAGCGTGTGCTTGCATCAGAGCCCCCCGCGCCAGCGGGGGGTTCTTCTTGTATCCCCTGCGCAAGCAGGGGGCCTCTGTGTGTAGGGACACGAGTCCTTCTTCCCGACTCGTGTCACTTTCTTAACGTTTGCCGGACATTCGTAACTTGTAATTCATAATTCCAAATTCGTACTTCATCATCCCGCGTTTCCGTTCAGTTCATCTCTTCTCCGCACTCAGCGTACGCGGTTGGATGATCGGGCGGAGCTTCGGCATCCGCCACGGCGGCGACCGTCGTCGTGTTGTCGTCCGCCACCGACATCCCACTGACCGCCCGAACCGCCCAAATCCGTCTGGCATTGTGCGCAAAAGCATCCGAAAGATATTCAAAGTGAAATCGACCCGCCTCGTACCCCGCCACGCCCCGAACGATTTCGTAATCCACCGTTCCCGTTCCGTTGTCGTGAAAAATCGCAAACATTTCCGGCGCGGCGTACTGATCCCTGGGGCTGTACGTCCACTGCAATCGAAACCGCCCGCCGCTCACTGCCCCCGCCTGAAGATTCAGCGGCGAATTCGGCGGATCGCCGATCGGGTCATTCGACTCGTCAAATCGCGCGGGCCACACGCGTCCAC
Organism: uncultured Phycisphaerales bacterium; assembly: GCA_903905665.1. Lineage (GTDB taxonomy): Bacteria > Planctomycetota > Phycisphaerae > UBA1845 > CAIVHJ01 > CAIVHJ01. The sequence goes on along the minus strand of CAIVHJ010000019.1, from coordinate 2,697 downwards.
ACGGCACGCTTTCGGTTCCTCCGCCGTTGACGGATTTCACGGCGTAGTGATACGTCGTTCCCGACTCATGCCTCCGCCACGAAAAATTCCGAATCTCCGCCGCATCGCAACCCGCCGCACCGATCGGTTCGTCATAATCAATGTCGTTCACCGTGGGACTTCCGCGGTACAGATTGAACCCCCCGCGAATCCGGGGAAACGACCACCCGGCCGTCGCAGTCAGCCCGTTGGCGATTCCCTTCGGTGTAAACCCCCGATGGATCGGGTCGTAATGACACAACCACCGCTGCATCAGACTTTCATCCGCCATGCTTCTTACTCCCAAAACCGCGCGCGGATCACCCGCGCCTCTATAAGTAAACTTACTCACTGGTCTGTTGCAATCTGGCGGATGAGCGTGCGGATTTGCCTAGCATCTTTGCCCACAATGGCTTGCAACGATCGTTCTTCGTCATTATTTATTAATCCGAGCTGGCGGGCGCTCTGATTTTTTTGGATTTCTTCCGCGTCGCTTCGGCTGGATTCACCCAGCCCCCCGAACAGCGTGAACGTCGAAATCCCGTCGCTTCCTTCCTCCTGATCGAGCCGAACCAGCAGCGCGTTCCACTCTTCAGGCAGGATCAATTTGCGAGACACCAACTCCCGCATATCGAGGAATTCATCCACCAGCGGAGGAGCAATGATATCCGTGCCCCCGAACAGCGTGAGGGCGATGTGGTTCCTGTGCCGGGACGGCGTCGATTCCCGACCGAACACACGTTCCAGAATCGAACGCGGAGTGGATTGCTGTTCTTTGTGCTGCTCCAGCCGCTGCTTTTCGTAGAGCAATCGCTTGGCGAGCGTCGCTTTGCACACATCCGTGGAGCCGAACATCGTGATGATCACCTTGCGATCCTCACCCAGCCGGACATCCGATCCCCCGAACATCGTGAAATGTACCATCGCGCATTCCTTCTTCGTTTCAGAGCGCCCGATCCGAAAAGTATATCACCGTTCCTCCAATGTGGAATTCGGTCCAACCCCAAAACTATTTCCAGTCCACGTTTCGCGCGCCGCTCCGTGCGACGTTTCTATCTGCTTGCCCTGCAATGGGTTCGGCGACCTGTGCCGATGGGGTTGTTTGGAATTGACCCGGTGTAGCCTGAATCGCTCTGTGTTACGATGATGGCGACACAGCGTACAAACGGAGGAACAATCATGATGCGCGATGTCGTTTCACAGCAGGAAAGACCCGTCTTCGAAAAATTTCTGCACGCCGCGATTGACGAAGCCCGGAAGGGACTTTCGGAAGGGGGAATTCCGATCGGTTCGGCGCTTGGGAATCTCGAGGGCGAAATTCTCGCCGTCGGGCACAACATGCGGGTGCAACTCGGCGATCCCATGGCCCACGCCGAAATCAGCTGCCTGCGCAACGCCGGCCGACTGCCGAGTTTTCGCGGTTTGATCCTGGCTTCGAGTTTGATGCCCTGCTGCCTGTGCTCCGGCGCCGCCATTCAGTTCGGCATCGGAACCGTCGTGGTGGGTGAAAGCAAAACTTTTCCCGGCGAACGAGCCTTGATGGAATCACGCAACATCCGCGTCGTGGACTTCGATCATCCCGATTGCATCCAATTCATGACCGAATTCATCCGACGCCGTCCTGATTTGTGGAATGAAGACATCGGCGTGGAGAAAAAAGATTAACCGCCGAGCACGCGGAGGGCGCAGAGAAGAAATGGAGAATTAAGAAGGAACTGCAGAAAAATTGAAAATAAAGAATGCTTTGTAGAGAACCTTACAAGAGATAACGGTTGTGTAGGGGCACAGCATGCTGTGCCCGCTCTGTGTGAAGAAAACGGGCACGGCAGTGCCGTGCCCCTACAGTCGGGAAATGGATTTCTACAGAGCAAATTGAAAATAAAAAGATTGGAAATGAAATCAACCACGGAGGGGCACAGAGAATTTTCAAATTCAGAAATTTTCCCTGCGTGCTCAGCGGTCTTTGCGGTGTCATCCTGATGTTAGCACAGGGCGGCGTAACAAAGCAGTGTGAACACCACAATTTTCGGGCTGATCGTAAACAGGCTGGTAAAGTCGGCCAAAGACATCTTCCTTCCTCCTCCTGCGGGTCACTCGTCGGACCCGCCTCTTCCCTCAGTTCCTCGACGGAACCTTCTTCTTCCCGCCGGTAAAGTAGCATCCGGCATTCCATCGATTCCGCCCCGCGCAACCGTGGAATCTTTTTCTTAAGTATAGGTTGGCAAAAGTCTTATTTCCACCCGATAATATCAGTACGTTCACGCCGTCGATGACGGTTATGACGGCTGCTTTCTAGCGGCAACAACCCACGGGTCGCAAAAAAGTCAAAGCGACCCAACTTATTGTCGTTGCTGAAGTTACAGAAGCAGCGCCGAACAACACCGTTATCGGACGATGATTTTTTTTCACGGCGAACAGATCAGTGAGGAAGTATACATATAGAGAGTTTTTCCGACCGTTCTTCTCATTGATGACGGTTTGGTGGTGTCCGATGTAATCCAGGTTTGCGAATTGATCCGAGCCGCGACCGTTAGGGAGCGGTCAGCCGTTTTCGGTATTCATGAAATGTGCTTCGATTTCTTTGTGAGGTATCCGTTCCGCGGGGATGCGTTTTTTGAGGATTGTCAACCAATGTTCTTAATCCGGTTTTCCATTCATAATTCCTCATTCATAATTCCG
>CAIVHJ010000018.1 GCA_903905665.1 uncultured Phycisphaerales bacterium | reverse complement strand
TGATCGGTCGAAGAGTGACCCGCCGTTTACCCTGTGTGCTCGGACCGATTCGCGTACACACGCCGGCGCTGCGATGCTTAAAAATCGCCTATGGCGGTTTGATCCATGACGGTTCGCAAGAGGCCCGGCTGAACATTCTGAAATACCTCCACGAGCTGCTGGATCATGAAGTTGATCATGTGGGCATCAATCATCTTCGGCTCGACGATCCAATCTGGGCCGATTTGCAGGCCGATCGTCGTCGATACAAGCCGCTCGTGCTTCGCTCTGCTCACTATCGACGAACGTTGCTCGACCCCCAAACCCACCAACCCATCGTGCATCACTCGAAAAAAACACGCTACAACCAGCGCCGTCAGGATCGAATGCTGGCCGAGCATTTCGGCGGCCACCTTCGCCTGGATTGTTTCACTCAACCGGCACAGGTTGAAACCTTCGTGCAGCAAGCGTCATTTGTGGCGAATAGCACCTACCAAAAATCGCTGGGAATCGGCGTCTGCGATTCACCCCTGTGGCAAAATCTCCTGCAGGTTCTTGCAGAAACGGGAAAACTACGATCGTACGTCCTGATCGGGCAAGATGAGCCAATCGCTTATGCGCACGGTTTCTTGTCCGGCAACATCTATACTCTCGAAGCCACCGCCTTCACACCCATGAATCACTCGCTCTCTCCCGGAACAGTGATGTTGTGTCGCGTCTTCGACGATCTCACCCAAAACCATGTTGGGGTGTTCGATTTTGGCCTCGGCGAAGGGGAATACAAACAAAACCTCAGTGATTCGTCCTGGCAGGAATCTGTGGTGCACTGGTATGGACATTCAACGCGAGCGAGACTCGCGCGAATGATGGAATCCACCACCCTGATCGGATCGCGCATCATTCATCTGTGCCTCGATTCCACGTCTGTGCTTAAGAAATGGCGGAAGAATCGTCGCGAAAAACTCCGGATTGAGTCCGCATCGGAGCAATGAGTGAACTGAGTATCGAACCATGCTGAATGTTTTTTTGACAATTGACACCGAAATCTGGCCCCGATCGGAGGATTTGTCGCCCCATGTCTTTCGCGCGGAATTCGATCGTGACATTCACGGCTGGACGCCGCGAGGTTCGTTTGGGTTGGAATTCCAGATGTCCCTGCTCAATGAGTTTGGCCTCAAGGGCGTCTTTTTTGTCGAGTCGCTGTTCGCCGGCGTGGTGGGTCTGGGCTATCTGAGTGAGATTGTAGATACGATCCAATCGCGCGGACACGAAGTTCAGTTGCATTTACACACCGAATGGCTGGACCGAATGTCGGGTCCACCGGTAAAGGGCCGCACGAGTCCATTTCTAAAAGATTTTTCGCCGGAGGATCAGTCACGGCTGATTGGGACGGCCCTGCACAATCTGGAAGCCAGCGGGGTGCGTCGCCTAACGGCGTTTCGATCCGGCAATTATGGCGCCGACGGCAACACGATGGCGGCGCTGGCCCAACATGGACTCCTCTACGATACCAGTTTCGATGCCGCTTTCGCAGATCGCTCCGGAGGACTTTGCTTCGACCCTCCGCTCCTCCAGCCGAAAAAGATCAACGGAATCTGGGAGATCCCGATTACCGTTTTCCAGGACCGACCTGACAGGATTCGTCACCTGCAATTGGCAGCGTGTTCTTTCGATGAAATTCGGCACGTCTTATTGCAGGCATGGAAACAAGGCTGGGGATCGGTCGTCATCGTGTCACACAGTTTTGAACTCCAGAAACGCTCTCATACTCCGGGGGTACCGGCACAACCCGATCGAATCATGATTCGCAGGTTCTGGCAATTATGTGAATTCCTCGCCGCGCACCGCGAGTGGTTCTCCACGCGAACGTTCAACGATCTCGATCCTTCGGCGATTCAGTCCCTCGATCACACCACCATCATTCGTTCGGGATGTTGGCGAACGGTAAAGCGAATGTCGGAACAGGCGTTGCGGAGGTGCTGGTCATGAACGAAACCTCCACCGCACAAACCGTTTCTCTCCGATATCGGTTCGGTGAAATCCCGCTGTTCTCTGTGCGATGGCCGGGTCAGGTTTATTCTTCGTTTAGCGCACAGACACCCGACGAACACGAACTGGGGAATCGCCTGAATGCGCTCGATCCCGAAGTTCAATGCTTGTTCTGGGTCGCCTGCCCCATTGATCGCGCCCAGCCGCGATGGACGATTCGAGAACACGTCCTTTGTTACGTTCGCCAGCAATATGACCGTTTCTATGTGAACTTGCAGAGTTCGTTCGATGACTACCTGGACCACTTTTCAGCCAAGTCCCGTCAGACCGTACGCCGCAAAATACGCAAACTTGAAGAACACAGCGGGAGTACGGTAGATCGCCGCGAATACCGAACCCCATCTGAAATTGAATCCTTCATTCCGATCGCGGCGGAACTATCGCGCAAAACCTATCAACATCAATTGCTGCAACTCGGCTTCTGCGACGGCGTTGAGATGCGCCGGTCCCTGCTCCGACAGGCCGAGCAAGGGACGTTGCGAACCTACCTGCTGTTCGTTCGCAACCAACCCGTCGCCTTCATGATCTGCCCGATTCAGGATGACGTCGTCGTATATTCTCAGGTGGGTTACGACCCCGCCTACTCCGAATGGTCACCGGGGACAGTCTTGCAGTATCACGTGCTCGAACGACTTTTCGCAGAGGGGAAATATCGCATCTTCGATTTCGGAAACGGACAAGGCCCGCACAAAGAGTTTTTCGCCACCGCATCGATCCGCTGCGCCGACATCTATCTGTTTCGTAATTCCTTCAGAAACCGTTTGCTCGTTCGATTGCATGCCCTGTGCGACGGATTCTCCGAAAACGTCGGAAAATTCCTGAATCGTCTTGGAATCAAGGAAACGGTGAAAAAACTCCTGCGTCGAACCTCTGCCAAATGGCTTCATCAATAATCGCGTGATGGTTTTTTTAATGCGGGAGATGTTCCAGCATCGCCAGATGGGCGCGATGACGGTTCAGAATGCGCTGAACCACTTCATCGGCTTGTGCATCCTGACGCAACTCCGACGCGGCTTCTTCGCAGGCCCGGATCAGGTCTTTTTTATTCACGATCAGACGAGGCCACAGGTGACCGACATCGACGTAGTGCAGACTGGTCGTGTTCGCTTCAGGTAGTACCGAAAAAGCGGGTTCATGGCGATCCGACAACAAATCGCTCAACCACACAACGTGTTCTCGCTCCTCGTCGATGGCGGTTTGCAGTGCCGCCGAAGTTTCAGCCGGCAGACGATCCGTGCGCGCAGCGCATTCATGCAACCGCAACAGCAAACTGCGCTGCTGACACTCGAAAAGCGATCGCAAGATGTCAGTGGTGGAGCATGGATTCATGAGTTTCGTCCGGTGCATGGTCGGTTAGGGTCAGGGTTTCTGCGGTGCGGCTCTGGAGAAGTCCCTGAGCGTAGCGAGTCGCCGCCGTTCGAATCGGCGCGGCCAGAATCGTGCCGGTCAGGATCAACACAACGGCGCACAGTTGCACAATGGCGACACCGCTCATCGGAACCCTCATCTTTTCGCGGGTGTCTTCGGTCAGGAACATGTGTTTGATGATTCGGGCATAATAAAACAGACTGAACGCCGTGTTGAGGCATGCCCAGATCACCAGCGCCCAAAGCCATCCGCCTCCGTCCGCCAGCGCCCACAGCAACCACCATTTCGCAAGAAATCCACCGAGCGGCGGCAATCCGACGAGGCTGAACAAACACACCGCCATCGCCACCGCCAACCACGGAGCACGGCGGCCCAATCCGTTGAACTGCTCGATGTGGTCGGAACCGCTATAGTGTTCAACCAGTGCGGTGACTCCGAACGCACCGAGATTCATGAACATGTAAATCAGCAGATAGGCGATGATCGCCGTCCACGCGCCTTCGGAAAGTTCCGGCCTCAACAAAATCGCGCCCAGCATGAGCATGTAACCGGCGTGCGCGATCGACGAATAGGCCAGCAAACGTTTGACGCTGGTCTGGCGATAGGCGGACAAATTGCCGACAAAACACGTCAGCGCGGCGAACAGGCCAATCGCTCCTGCGATGGGTCCGACGTACTCGCCGACTGCTCCCGTCGGTCCGGCAGCCAACGTCTGCATGACTCGCAGCAACAGGCACAGTCCCGCCGCCTTGGAGGCAACGCTCAACCACATCGTGACTTCCACTCGGGCGCCTTCGAACACGTCCGGGCACCAGAAATGGAACGGAACCGCCGAAATCTTAAATCCCACTCCGACGGCGAACGCCAGAATCGCAAGGTAAAATAGCGGCGTCCGCCCGTGTTCGGCGAGGACAAACGGCATCTGCTGAGCAATCTCGGCCAGGTTCAACGTGCCGAACAATCCATACAACAACGATACGCCGTACACCATCGTGGCGGCGGTGATCGAACCGAAAATGACGTATTTGACGGCGGCTTCGGCGCCTTTGCGCGAATTTCTGTCAAAAGCAGCCAAAGCGTAACTCGGCAGCGACGCGAGTTCCATCGCAACGACGATCATCAGCAGATTCAGTGTGCTGACCATCAGACTCATGCCGACGGCGCTGCCCAGCAGCAACGTGAAAAACTCCGGCGAGTCTTTTTCCTGCCGATTCGCACCCAGAAGCCAGAAACTCGTCACTCCCGCCAAAAAAATCAGCAGCAAAAACCGGAAATACACCGTGAAACCGTCCACGATGATCATCGATGCCGGAACAGGTTCGAGGATCGTATCGGGGCCGTGATGCGAAACCCAGACCCCTGCGTTCCAATTGAGCAGGAATCCGGCCGTCAGACCGAGCATGACGATCACGGCGGTCGCCAACGCGCGCCGGCCGGTGACCATTGTCGTCAACAGAATCAGCACGATCGCGGCGATCAATGCCAGGTCCGGTCCGACTCGCATCAGATCATTCCCGGACGGCAACCAGTAACCGATGGATGCACACCACACGATGAATCAACCTCACATCCCGATCGAAGAAGCCAAATGACCAACTATTCCCGCCGAAGCGACAATCTTCTCCTGCAGCAAATCCAGTGTTCCGTTCATAAAATTGAACACCGTATGCGTCGGAAGGATTCCCATCAGGAGGCACAGCGCTGCGAGCGGAACCAGAATTCCGATTTCATTTCGATTGGCATCCGGGAATCCTTTGTATTCGTCTTTCGCCGGACCGAGATAAACCCGCTGGATCATCCACAGGATATAACCGGCGGTCAGAATCGCGCCCAGCGCCGCAATCACCGCCATCGGAACCGCCCAGTCAAACGTGTCTTTGGCGCGGAATGTTCCCAGCAGGACATACACTTCACCGATAAACCCGCACAGCGCCGGCAGCCCCAGCGAAGCAAAGAATCCCACCGTCGCCAACGAACTGTACCTGGGCATCGTCAGCCACAACCCGCCGAACCGGTTGATCTCCCGATGGTGCGCACGTTCGTAGATCACGCCGACCAAAAAAAAGCACATCGGCGATGAAATTCCGTGCGCGAGCACCTGAAACATCGCGCCCTGAAAACCGGTCTTGTTCAGTATGGCCAGTCCGAGGATGACGTATCCCATGTGGCTGATGGAACTGTAGGCGACAAGTTTTTTGAAATCCGTTTGCGCCATCGCACACAGCGCCCCGTAGATGATGCTGATGACACCGATGGCGGCGATGAACCATGCGAACTCGCGAGCGACCGTCGGAAAGATCGGATAGGCGATTCGGAAGAAACCATAAGCGCCCATCTTCAGCAAAATTCCCGCCAAGATCATGCTGATCGGGGTCGGAGCTTCGACGTGAGCATCGGGCAGCCACGTGTGGAACGGAAACGTCGGAACCTTGATCGCAAACCCGATCGCAAATAGCAAGAACATGAACGGAGCAAATCGGAATCCCAGCAAAAGCGTGTGGGGATCCGAAAATTTTTGAAGGATGCTCTGATTCGTGGATAATTGAACAATATCGAACGTGCCCCGCCCGCCCAGCGCAGAGGCGCTGAAGAAATAGCACGCCACAATCGCCACCAGCATCAGCACCGAACCGGCAAGGGTATAAATAAAGAACTTGATAGCGGCATATTCTTTTCGCGGACCGCCCCACACTCCGATCAAAAAGTACATCGGCAGCAACATGACTTCCCAGAATACGTAAAATAAAAAGAAATCCAGCGACAGGAACACGCCGAGCATTCCAGTCTCGAGCAGCAGGAACAAAATGTAATAGCCTTTGATCGCTTTTTTGACCGTGAAACTTGCCCAGCAACTCAGAAACGTGATCACGCCCGTCAGGACGACCAGCGGAAAACTCAAACCGTCCACGCCGAGATAGTATTCGATCGCGAATTTTTCACCCGTGATCCACGACGCCCGTTCCACGTGTTTCATGTCGCCGTACTGCACGCCGAAAACTTCCTGCCGAGCCTCGGGCGTATCGGCTGCGGCCGGCCCGTATGTGGCGTACAGCGAAATACACAAAAGCAGCGTGATCAGCGAAGCCGCCATCGCCAGCGTGCGCGACCACCGCGTCGGCAGAATCAGGCACAGCGCGGCTCCGACGATCGGAGTGAAGATAATCCACGAAAGAATATGTTGGCTGAATAGTTCCATAAAATCATCCTGTCAGCATGATTGCGATGATCACCACCACCGTGACCGATGTGGCGGCAAAGAGTACATAATTTCGAATCCGACCGGTTTGCAGCGATCGGAAAACGTCACCGATACGAAAAGCCCCCTGTCCCACCCCTTCGACCATTTTGTCCACACCCCGGGCATCGAGCCGATCGCCGGTGAAGAACGCAAACATCTTCGTCAATCGCGCCAGATTTTCGACAATGAAATAATCAATGACCCACCGATCAAACGCGCCGCACAGTCGGGAAATCGCTCTCGTCCCGCCCAGCCAAACCGCGTTATAAACTTCGTCAAAATAAAATTTGTGGATCAGAACATTGTAAATGACGCTGACGACCGGCAGTCGGATCAGTCGCTGGGCAAACTTCAATCCACCAATATAGATGAGAATCGCCAGCGCAAAACCGACCATGAACGAATAGCCGACGTAATTCGTGAGCGGCGCATGGGCGGCGTGATGGACTATTTCGTCGTGTCCGTCGAGCGCCGTCACCGCCACGGCATGTGAAGCCGACCAGGCCGCATTCGCAGACGCAGCATCGACGATCAACGGTCGGAAAATGAACCAGCTACTCAACCCCGTCCCAATCGCCAGTAGGATCAACGGGACATACATCCACGGTGTTTCGTGCGCGTGCTCATGCACGTGGTGATCGCGCGGTTTGCCCATGAACGTCAACCACCACACCCGCATCATATAAAACGGAGTGACATAGGCGATTCCGATCGCACACCACAACATCCACGCCGGTAATTTCGGCAATCTGACAGGTTGATGTGTCTCCATCTCAGAAACGCGACCGTCAGGAAGCGAAGCGATTGCGGACTGCGGATTGTGGATTGCGGAATTATCAGAGACGCGACCGTGAGGGAGCGTGTGTGAATCAGGACTGAGGACTGAGGACTGGGGACTGAGCTGGGTTGCAGATTGCGATTCCTCGGCATGTCCTGTCCCACCGTAGGCACGGAAGTATGCAACGGCCAGCACCTCGTCTTTGCTGTAATATCCACCGAGACCATTGTAAGGCTCCGTGTTTTTACCGGGCCAACCAAATCCGGCAATGGCCAACACGCCGATGAGAAACGTGAACGCGGTCCAAGGCATCTTGCGCCACAGTCCGCCCATTTTGCGGATGTCCTGCTCGTGGTGACACCCTTCGATGACCTGTCCGCTGCCGAGGAACAACATGGCTTTGAAGAAGGCGTGCGTGATCAAGTGGAACAACGCGCCGATCCACGCCCCGACTCCCATGCCAAATACCATGTATCCCAGCTGCGACAAGGTGGAATATGCGAGCGCTTTTTTAATGTCGGTTTGAACCATGGCGATCATCGCCGCCATCGTCAGCGTGATGCAACCGATGAACGCGATTCCCATTTGCGCATCAGGGGTCAACAGCACGAAAATCCGCGCGACCAGATAGACACCGGCTGCGACCATCGTGGCGGCATGGATTAAGGCGCTAACCGGCGTCGGACCCGCCATCGCATCCGGCAACCACACTTGTAACGGAAGCTGCGCGCTTTTGCCGATGCATCCGCAGAACAGGCACAGTCCCATGATCGTGGCGATGCTGATCGGATGTCCGAACATCGTGAACGCCGTGGCGTTGATCGCCGAGGCAGGATTCACAATCAATTGACCGAATGAAGCGGCGGCGCCTTCGAGCGACAAATCACCCAGATACACCAGCATCAGCGCGAGTCCAATGACAAATCCGAAATCGCCCACGCGATTAACGACGAAGGCTTTGATGGCGGCATCGGAGGCGTATTTGCGGTCGAAGTAAAACCCGATCAGCAGGTATGAGCACACCCCGACCAGTTCCCAGAAAATGAAAATGAACAGCAGATTGGCACTAATCACCAGCCCCAACAGGCTGAACGCAAACAGCGACAGGTAGGCAAAAAACCGGTGATACTTGCTTTGATGATCGACTTCGTCGCTGTGACCAGCCATGTAACCGCGCGAGAAAATGAAAATGCACGACGAAACAATCGTCACCATCAGATAGACACACACCGTCAGCGAGTCGAGTTTCACACCGGCATTGATTTTGATCCCGTCGGTCAGTCCGCCCAACGTCGCCCAGTGAAAACTCAATGCCTGTTGCCCGACGGTCAGTCGTTCCGCAGCGCTCAGGGGCCACCACTGGTACGTCACATAAGCCGCGCAGCCCAGACTGATCAAAATCCCCAATATCGCCACCAGTGACGAATGAGGTTTCCCGATCCGGTATCCCCACAGCGCCAAAATCAAAAACATAACCAGCGGAACAAGCATCCCACCTGCTAGGATGGCGCTGAGTTGTTGCCCCAAATGTTGTAATCCTTCTGCATCCACGTCGTCATGACTCCAGACACTAACCAGAATCTTTCACGTTCACCTGCTTCGAGGAAATTATTTCTCGACCGTAGGGGCACGGCATGCCGTGCCCGAATCCTATCGAACGGTAACCCCTTCATTGCGAAAACCACTTTAATCCGCTATTTCAATCCCGAATTCTCCATTTCACGAATTTGTCGTAACTGCCGATCCAGTCGGGCTTGCAACTCCGACTCGCTCTCCTGCGGATATTGATTCCGCAACCCGTCCATCATGATCCGACACGACAAATCGAACAATCGGGCACCTGCGAGTAATTTCTCCTCGCCGGGCATCATCTTCGCCCGTTGAAGTTTTTCTTCGAGCAGCACATCACGGATGGGTTCGTTGGATACCATAAGACCACGCACTCAATTCTTAAGCGACGTACCGCGATCCACATCGACGGTCGCAAGATTTCTGTAGAAATTCATCACGATGGCGACGGCGATGGCGGCTTCGGCGGCAGCCAGCACAATCACGAACAACGCGACTACCTGTCCGTCAATACCATGCAAATAGCGGGACATCGCCACGAGATTGATGTTAGAAGCATTGAGCACCAGTTCCACGCCGATCAGCACGCCGATGGCGTTCCGTTTGGTGACCATGACCCACACGCCGATGCAAAACACCGCCGCCGCCAAAACCAGATAATGCGTCAAACCGACTGTAGCCAGCACCAACATAAAGTACTCGTTTCATCTTCGCGATTGAAAATTGAAAATGTAAAATTGAAAATTCAGAAAATCAAAAAAACACTCTGTCCTGTTTCAATTTTCCATTTTTCATTCTCAATTTCTGCTTCGCCTCGCCAGATACGCCGCGCCAATCATCACGACGAGCAGCAAGACGCTCACGACTTCAAACGGAACCCAATAGTCCGTCAGCAGCGCATGACCGAACGAACTGACGGGTATGACCGCTTCAGACCCTGTTTTTTCCAGCCATCGAACTCCGCTCAGCATATAAACCATCGCCGCCGTCATCACCATCGCCACCAGTGTGCCCATGGCATAGTCCAGCGGCTTGATGTCCCACTTCAACCACGGAGACGGGCTGGTTAACATGATGCCGAAGATAATCAGCACCAGCACCCCACCCACGTACACGATCAACTGCACCACTGCCAGAAAATGTGCATCCAGCAAAAAAAACAACATCGCCACACCCGCAAACGCCCCGAACAACCACACCGCCATGCGAACGATGCTCTTCGACCACACCACCCCCAACGCAGAAACCAGCGTCAACCCCGCGAACAGGTAAAACAAAACATCCTCAGACCATGCGAATTGTGTTGTCATCATCAATTCGTTCATATTCAGCTCATTCATAGAAGCTACAGACAAATTCACATTGTACGGGGCCGCGCCTATTGGTTATTCTTGATCACTTCAAGCACTTGCGGCCACGTTTTCTCCATTTCTGTCAATAATCCCTCAAACGACGTTCGCTCCGTTTCCCGACGCGATTCATCAATCGTATCAGAACTTGTCCAGGAACTCGCCAAGTGACTGCTGCGAATCGTCGATTCCAATGCGGTATAAACATAACCGGTTCGCACATCCATCAAAATGGCCGCCGCGGTGCTGGTGACTTTAATTACTTTGTTGGGAGACAATCCAAGCGAAACGACCGTCAATGGTTTGAATTGGTCTTGCTCAAAGAACTTTGTATCAAAGGTATAAATCAAGACCACATCCGCATGAAGAACGGCGGCACCCTGTCTTAATGATTTAGCTGAAACGCGTTGATCATTCACGAGAAGTCGATTCAGAGCAACCACCTGCGACACATCGGTCATCTTATTTAACCGAGCATAGTCTTCGTCCTTTTCGACATCTTTCACTGTAACAACACTGAATGCTCCGGTTCCGATTCCCTGTGTGGTGTAGGAACAATATTCGGATTCCTGAATCCGCACCGTTGCAAGTTGAACCGGAATGGTAGCGGCCGGTTTATTTTCAAACGCATTACGAATATCCTGATCGGCGATCAGCGAAAGATTTGCCCCCCCTTTGGGAGTAATGTACCCCATGGCGCAACCCAGGAGAGGTACACACACCATCGTCGTAAGAATGCTACAAACACCCAATTTTGAAAATCGTACCAAACGCATCTTTTTCTCCTTTCAGAAAAAAAGAGTGTTATCCACCCGGCAACATATCCTTGGCCAAGTACCCAACGAGTCGCCGTCGATTAAGAAATCCGCGAATGGCGGCGCCTGCAAACACTACGACGATCAGCAATCCGATGATACCAAGCACGAAAACAACGACGAAATCCAATGGGGACGTCGGCTTCACCAGCAACAACCATATCGTCTGCCCCAGCAACAGAATCATCACCATCGGCAAAAGCACTTGAACGCAGGCGTACAGCATCTGATCGATCCGAACACGCGGTAGTGTCCAGCGCAGCCACATCTGCACGTACACCAGAACTACGCACTTCCCAATGAACCACAGCGGGCTGCTTGCCAACCAGGACGGCGTCCATTGGGGTGGAAGCGGCGAATGCCACGCTCCGAAAAACAAAATCGTGGCCAGTGCCGAGACGATGAACATACCGGAGTATTCACCAAAGAAAAACAGCGCCCAGCGATACCCGGAGTATTCGGTCAGGAAACCGGCGACAAGTTCACTTTCAGCTTCCGCCAGATCGAACGGCGCCCGTTTGCAACTCGCGAGCGACGCGATGAAATACACCAGCGCCGCAAAAAACATGAACGGATTGGCAAAGCAATACCATGAAAACCATCCATAATTTTGCAGATCGCCGATTGCACGCAAATCCAAAGTCCCCGCCATCATGACCGGCAACAGCAAAACCATCCCCATCGGAATTTCATAAGAGACCATCTGGCAGGCTTCGCGCATCGCACCGTAGAGGCTCCATTTGTTATTCGACGCCCAACCCGCGAGGATCACACCGATCACTTCAATCCCCAGCATCGCCAGAATAAAAAGCAATCCGACATCGGTGTAGCGGCACAACCAGTACGTCCCAAACGGCAATACCAGGAATGCGACGACCACCGGAACAAATGCGAAGTACGGCGCCAATCGGAACAGCAAATGGTCGGATTCGTCAGGGACCAAATCTTCCTTGCCCAGCAGTTTAAGTCCGTCCGCCAGCGATTGCGTCCAGCCGTGCCATCCCCCCACGCGCATCGGACCCACGCGATTTTGAATATGCGCGCTGACTTTTCGTTCCCACCAAATAAAAAACATAGCCGCCACCGACACAAACCCCACCACGCCGACCACGACGATCAAATCCCGAACGATCTGAAAACTCAGCGGATACAACACATACGCCAACCAATCCGGCAACGGCGGATTCCGCGTCACCAAGGCAAGTTTTAACGCATCAACGGTCAATGGATGAACACCGGCACCCAAATCGTGGGATATTTGATTGACGTTGCTGACACCAAAATCAATCCCGATTTCACGCTCGATGTCATGTCCCAGCCAAAACAACCACGAAATGCCCCACACGGCTGCGATGGCGACCACGGCTCCGCCATAAAAGAAAAACGTAGGCAGTCGTCGAAAAATCGCCGCCGCAAGCAACAACGGCCCCCAAAGGATCAATCGAATCCCTCTGAGCCGATATCGCTCATCCGCATCCGGTTTCCATGGCACCCAAAAATTGTTCACGTTGAACTCGAACTTCTCAGTCTGTAAATGACTATGATTCCAACCAGGCCAAAAACACTTGTGGACTGACATCCGCGTCTCGGAGAATCGCACGAATGATTCCACGGCCTAAATCTTCACCCCGATGATCGGGAACACAGGCCGTTCGACCGTCGGGATGAACAAAAAATCGGTGACTTCCTCGTTGTCGAACCTGACGAAAACCAAGTTCCTCCAAATATCGAATCATCTTTCTTGCAGAAACGGGACGAAGGCGACTCACGTCAGTATCTCCATCTGTTCAACTGCGACGAACCGATGCTGTGCCGGTTTTTCATGTGACAAACAAAGTTTGATCACCTCAGAAATCCGTTTACGAAGCACCGTTAAAGTTTTTGCTTGTGTATAACAGCTTCGCAAAGCGGGTACCGTCGCCACAAAATATCCGTCCTCATCCTGTTCAATCAAAACCGTCAGATGTTTCTGTTTCTTCATAATTTTTCCTCCTCGCCGCGACGTTCATTGATCCGCATCATTCGTCCATCCCTTACGCGTTCGGCGAACGAAGATGAGCACACAGCATAGGAACCTCGTGAGTAGCAATTCTCCAAACCAATGGATAATCCACATCGTCGTACCCGTGGATCAATTGATCTCGCAAGCCGGCAATCGCCTTCCAGGGAATCTCCGCATGGTTTTGACGAAATTCAGCAGACAATCGCTTGGTTGCTTCGCCAATAATTTCTAATTTACGTGTCACGGCAGCTTGTACCAAATGATTATTCAAAAATCCTTCAAGAGTAATCGCACCGATAAATTCCGCGATATCTTCGCAGGCAAAAACAATATCGAGAATGGTGGCTTCATCTCGATTCATAGATCACTCGTGCCGATTCCAGGATATTTTTCCGTCGGATCCAATTACGACTTTGCTCAATCCCAATGCGACTGACGACTTCGACGTTTCGACCCAGTAATAGAGATAGTTCCTGTTCCAATTCGAGCGGTTTATGCATCCATACGCCGCAATCGTCGTTCACAAACTTCACAAGAAAATCCACGTCGCTCGTCTCGCAAAAATCATCCCGCAAAAAAGAGCCGAACACCGACAGCTCCTCAACGCTGTATTTCTCACACAAACGAGCAATTTCTTTGTTCGGCAATTCATCAAGGGCGCGAATCATTGCTGTTTTCCTTTGTTACCGATCCACCTCGCCCATCACCACGTCGATGCTTCCGACGATGGCGGGAATATCCGCAATCAGAACACGACGACAAACCAGCGGAAGAATCGAAAGGTTGCAGAAACACGGACCGCGCACCTTCACCCGCGCCGGAATCGCCGTACCATTCCCAATTACGAAAAATCCCAGTTGCCCTCGCGGGTTCTCGCCTTCCAGATAAACCTCCCCCGCCGGTAGTTTCAAGTTGCGAGGCACCTTGCCTTTCGTCTCTCCACCGGGAAGTTGATCCAGCACCTGACGAATAATCGCCACCGACCAGTACATCTCAATCACGCGAAGCATGTATCGAGTCCACGAATCACCGACGACCACGTCGCGAGGCACTTTGGCGGTGGGTTGGCCCGACGGAACCGGAAACGTGCTGCCGGGCGGCAACCCGATCGGTACTTCAAATTGAAATCGCTCATAGATATCGTATGGGATGCACTTTCGCAAATCCCATTTGACCCCGCACGCCCGCAAACAAGTTCCCGTCAGCCCGTACCCAATCGCATCCTGCGCCGATATCACACCGACACCGGCGGTGCGCTTGATGAAAATATAGTTGTAGCTGAGCAGTTCGTTGTAATCGTTGATTTTCGGCTCGAAGTAATCCAGAAATTCACGGCATCGGTCCACCCAGCCGTCGGGCAAATCGTAGGCGACCCCGCCAGGGGTGATGTAACTGTACGTCAGTCGCGCCCCGCAGACCATCTCGAACAAATCGAGAATCATCTCACGCTCGCGGAACCCATACAAAAACGGCGTGAATGCTCCGAGGTCAAGACCGTAGCACCCCCACGCCACAAGATGCGAGGCGATTCGGTTCAACTCCGCCATGATGACGCGAATGAAACTCGCCCGTTCCGGAACAGCAATCACTGCCAGTTTCTCAACCGCCAGACTAAACACGTGGTTGTTGTTCATCGCCGACAGGTAATCGAGGCGATCGGTGATCGGGATGTATTGATACGGCTGGAGGTTCTCTCCTATCTTCTCGGCGCAGCGGTGCAAATATCCGATGTGCGGAATCACCTGCAACACCATCTCACCATCGGTTCGCAGCACGATCCGCAACACCCCATGGGTCGAAGGATGCTGCGGCCCCATGTTGACCAGCAACTCCTCAGTGCGCAAATCGCCCCCATCATCGCTGTCGAACAGCAAATCAGGTTTGGATTGAAACGTCACATCGTTCATCTTCGCACGTCCACCCTGATATCAATCATTTTCAGAACATTCATCATCATTTTTATTTTCATCTTCACATGGCACCCGGCATGCCGGGTGCTATTTATATTTGCTATCTATTTGTTGAATCCCACAAATCAGATTCTATCGTTCTGATTTATCGAACTTCCTGTTTCCACCATACACGGAATCCCGTGATACTCTTTCGGATATTCGTAGTCTTTTCTCAGAGGATAACCCGCCCAGTCATCCGGACAGAGAATCCGTCGAGGATGCGTCCCGTCTGCATCCACGACCGTGTCGGGGTGGCCGTCGAAGACGATTCCCATCATGTCGTAGGCTTCGCGTTCGTGCCAGTCCGCCGCCGGCCAAACATCCGCCACGCTCGGAACATGTGGATTCGCCCGATCCACCTCCACCCGAACCGCAAATTCGCATTTGCATTGACTCAAATCAGAGACGCGACCATCAGGGAGCGTGTGATTCAGAATCGCTCCAATCGCCACCAGATCATACACCATCGCCAACTTCCCCTCTCCCAGATCCAGCGCACTGATACATCTTAGGAAATTAAAACCGAGCTCGTCACGTAATACCTTTGCACAATCGTGCCATTTCTCAGCACGCACCGCCGCATGGGGATGCAAACCGTCCGTCACCGCAGATGTGATCGCTTCTCCAAAACGATTCCTGAGTCGTTCAATTGTTTCCGCTGGAATCACGATTCGCTCCGTGTTTTCGCAATCGTCGAATGTTTCATCTTATCCTGCAAACGCATCAGTCCCTCGAGCAGCGCTTCCGGTCTCGGCGGACATCCGGGAACATAAACATCCACCGGAACGATCAAATCCACACCCTTGACCACGTGGTATCCGTACTTCACATAAGGCCCGCCACCAATTGTGCAGGCGCCCATCGCCATCACGTACTTCGGATCCGGCATCTGGTTGTACAACCGTCGCACGCGATCCGCCATCTTGAACGTCACAGTCCCCGCCACGATCATCAAGTCCGATTGCCGAGGCGTCGCGCGAAACGCACCGGCGCCGAATCGGTCGAGGTCAAACCGCGACGCCCCGGTCGCCATCATCTCGATCGCGCAGCATGCCAAACCGAACGTCATCGGCCAGATGCTGCTGCTCTTGGCCCAGTTCAGCAACCAGTCCGCCGACGTGACGATCACGTTCTCCTCAAACCGTCCGTCCAACAAACCCAGTGTCTTCTCACGATCCATGGAACCATCCGTTTCGCGTCTGGTCATCTGTGCATTGAACCATCTGTTTCGCGGCGGACCCGAAGGGTCGCGTGATGCACCGCTCTAATTTTGATCATCCTCGTTCCGGGGAACTTGTCCCGAAACAGATCGCACCCAGTCCAAATATCCGAACCGCCACAAAAACAAAAACCCCACCACGATCACGCCGAAGAAAAACAGTAGATCCCACAACGCCGCCGCACCTCCCTGCTTGAACACGACCGCCCAGGGCCACAGCAGCATGATTTCCACGTCGAAAATCACAAACACCAGCGCCACCACATAAAACCGCAGATCGTATTGCACCCATCCCGACCCGACGGCCGGCTCACCGCATTCATACGCCGCGCCTTTTTCGGATTGGGGTGCCTTCGGACGAATCAATTTGCCCAGCAACAATCCGCCCAATATCATCGCCACTCCCGCGGCGGCGAACAGCAACAATCCGAAAAGAAATTCTACGTTGGTACCCATGGATTGTCCTTTCGCCTTCACCCTTCGGTTTTCGGCGAGTCATCGGCGGACTTCTTAACCGACACTTCGGTCTGGACCAGCGCCTGTTTCATATGCTCCCGCGCCGGTTCCGCCCGATCCTGCCATTCCTTTTTCAGTTGAGTCACCCAATCGGCCATCTTTCTGTTTTGCATCCAATAAGGCTGAACCGTCCGATGACCCTGCCGCGCTAAATCGGTAAACTCCACGATCATGCTCTTGCGATCATATCCCGAAAAATCATGCACGTTGCCCATCTTGATGCATTCCGTCGGACACGCCTCTGTGCACAATCCGCAAAACATACACTTGGAATAATCAATGGCATAGCGCGTCATGGCTCCACCGACGGCTCGCCCCGTGGCTTTGTCCATTTTGCGTACGCCCGACTTCTCGATATAGATGCAATCCACCGGACACGCCTTCGCGCAAAGACCACAGGCGCTGCATCGTTCGATCTCGTAGTAGTGAATCCCGCGAAATCGTTGTTGGATCGTCGGTTTAACATCGGGGTATTGAACGGTAATGCGTTTGGTATAGGCGTACTTCAGCGTCAGTCGCATCCCGACGTAAATCGTGAATAACACCTCATAGATTTGTCGAAAGTACGCAACCATGACGGCTCCGTCGCTTCCCGATCTGCCGCAATCACTTGCTGATCCACATACGGCAACCATTTTCAGCGTGGGTGGTTTACAACTTCGTCACCCATGAAAAGTTCTGCATTGTAGCGTTCCGATATCCCCGCTGCAATCCGTTAGGATCATAGGCATTGCGTTTGGCATTTCAATCGCTTCGCCGCAGGAAAAACCTCCACAACTTCGTGTTTGAAACTCCGCTTGAGTGATTCACATCAGATGAACACACGTCATGTTTCGCTCTAATAAAAACAGTACATCATCATGTTTCAGGTTCTTCGGATGGGCCTCGAATCCGGCTCAAATAATCGCCCATGGTCTTTTCATATCCGCGGTCGGTTGGAATGTAATACTGTCGATCTACCCCCAGATAATCCTGATCGAGGTAGGCTCCCGGTGCCTCATGGGGATACTCGTAACCCTTTCCATGGCCCAGCTGCTTCGCCCCCCGATAGTTGGCATCACGCAAATGTTTGGGAACCGGAATCGTGCGGTTTTCCTTGATGTCGCTGCCGGCGGACCAGATCGCCATCGCCGACGCGTTGGATTTGGGCGCACACGCCATGTAAACCACCGCCTGCGCCAGCGTCAGCCGGCATTCGGGTAATCCGATCTGCAGGGTCACCTGGAACGCGGCGTTGGCGACGACCAGCGCCATCGGATCGGCATTGCCGATGTCTTCCGAAGCCAGAATCGCAATCCGCCGCGCGATAAATCGCGGGTCTTCACCCGCCTCAAGCATTTTCGCCAACCAATAAACCGCCGCGTCAGGGTCGCTTCCCCGCATCGACTTGATAAACGCCGACGCCGCATCGTAATGAGCATCTCCCTGCCGATCATACACAATCGCCTTCTGTTGTATCGATTCTTCCACGGTAGCGAGATCGACGACCATAGCCTTGTCTTTCGCCTTGGCAGGGGAATCTTTGACTGCGATTTGTGACAAAACCGCCACCTCCAAACCGGTCAGCGCGCGCCGGGCGTCCCCGTCGCATCGCTTCGCCAGATGTGCCAGCGCTTCCGGTGCGGCGCGAATCGAATAACGTCCCAGTCCACGCTCGACATCCTGCAATGCACGATGAAGCAATGACACAATATGCGCTTCCGCCAATGGCTCAAACTGAAATATCTGGCTGCGAGAAATCAGCGGGGAATTCACGCTGAAAAACGGATTCTCGGTCGTGGACCCGATTAGAATGATGATCCCCTTCTCCACGTCGTTCAGCAGCACGTCCTGCTGGGCTTTCGTGAACCGATGAATTTCATCGATGAACAAAATCGTCCGCCCACCGGAAGTCTCCAGTCGCGTTTTGGCTTGATCTATGATTTCCCGGATTTCTTTCACCCCAACCCCGGCCGCGTTGACTTCCACAAATTCCGCTTGCGTGTGGTGGGCGATGACATGGGCGAGCGTCGTCTTGCCGGTTCCCGGCGGACCGTAAAAAATCATGCTCCCCAGCCGATCCGCCAGCAGCATCCGCCGAAGCAACTTCCCCTCGCCTAGAAAATGCTCCTGACCGACGAACTCCTCCAGCACCCTCGGCCTCATCCGAACCGCCAACGGTTCCACCGCTTTGTGAGATTGCTTGCGTTGTTCCTGAAATAAATCCATCACCCCATAGCCTATCGCCGCCACCTTGTCAGGTAAAGAATACCTTTCCTAACCTTCGCCGCCTTTAACTTGCGAATACCACACCGGAATTCTCCTTTGATTCTATGCTGTTTTTGCTCGATAATCACGTACGTGGAGGTGGCTATGTGTGGAATCGTTGGTTATGTCGGCCATCGCGATGCCCAGTCGATTCTTGTCGAAGGTCTCAAGCGGCTGGAGTATCGCGGATATGATTCCGCCGGTCTGGCCCTGTTGCGAGACGGCGGACTCACCGTCGTCAAAACAGCGGGTAGGATTGCGGCCCTGGAAGCCAAACTGAACTGGAACCTGCCTCCCTCGTATATCGGAATCGCACACACCCGCTGGGCGACCCACGGGGCGCCCAACGAAATCAACGCCCATCCCCATCAGGATGCGAGCGGACGCATCGCGCTGGTCCACAACGGCATCATCGAAAACTTCGACACGCTCAAAAAATTCCTCCATCGCGAAGGCATCGAGTGCCTCTCTGAAACGGACACCGAAGTCCTCGCGCAGTTGATCGGATATTTTTATGACGGCGATCTGGAAAAAGCGGTCCGGACCGCGCTGAACGACGTGCAGGGTACTTACGGAATCGCCGTCGTCTGCGCCGACGAACCCGATAAAATCGTGGCCGCACGCAAGGGCAGCCCGCTCATCATCGGCATCGGTGAAAACGAAAATCTCATCGCCTCCGACGCCGCCGCCCTGCTCGCGCACACCTCGCAGGTCATCTACCTGGCGGATGGTGAAATTGCCAAAATCACCTGTGACGGCTTTCGAACCACCACGCTCGATGCGCTCCCTGTCAGCAAGGATGTCGAAGAAATTGAGTGGACCCTCGAGGAAATCGAACTCGGCGGATATGAACATTTCATGCTCAAGGAAATTTTCGAGCAGCCCGACGCCATGCGCGACGGACTGAGGGGACGACTGGACGCCGGCGCCGGAACCATCACGCTGGGCGGCATCAGCAAATTCACACGGGAACTCGTCCACGCCAAACGCTTCATCATGACCGCCTGTGGAACCGCTTTTCACGCCGGACTCATCGGCGAATACTTCTTTGAGGACGTTGCTCGCGTTCCCTGCGAAACCGAATACGCCAGCGAATTTCGCTACCGTAATCCGATCATCGAAGACCAAACGGTCGTCATCGCCGTCTCCCAAAGCGGTGAAACCGTCGATACTCTCGCCGCCGTTCGTGAAGCCAAAGAAAAAGGAGCGCTCGTCCTGGGACTCGTCAACGTCGTGGGCTCCACTCTCTCACGCGAAACCGACGCCGGTATCTATCTCCACGTCGGACCCGAAATCGGCGTGGCGAGCACCAAGGCCTTCATCGGTCAAGTCGCGGTTCTTTCGATGCTCGGCCTTTTCCTCGGACGACGACATCATCTCTCGCAATCGCAAGCGAACCATCTGATGCAGGCGCTCGATCGCATTCCCGATCAGATGAAGGAAGTGCTCAGTCTCTCCGATCAGATTCTTTCGGTGGCGCAACAATACCACCACCAAAACAACTGGTTGTATCTCGGACGGGGCTACAATTATCCCGTGGCGCTCGAAGGCGCGCTCAAAATCAAGGAAATCAGCTACATTCACGCCGAGGGCCTCCCCGCCGCCGAAATGAAACACGGCCCCATCGCACTCATCTCCGAGGGCATGCCCGTCGTCTTCATCGCCACAAAGGGAAACCAGTACGAAAAAATCCTCGGCAACATTCACGAGGTCAAAAGTCGCGGCGGACACGTCATCGCCGTCGCCACCGAAGGTGACCACGCCGTCCGCAAACTCTGCGACCACATCTTCTACGTCCCCGATTGCCCCGAACCACTTCAACCCTTACTGACCATCATCCCGCTTCAACTACTCGCCTATCACACCGCCGTGCTCCGAGGCTGCAATGTGGACAAACCCCGAAACCTCGCCAAAAGCGTCACCGTGGAATAAAATATAAAATGTTAAGATCAATCATACATCGAGATGTCGGAACATGAATCAACCTCTGCTGCTTTTCCGCGTCCACGCACTTGAACGTATGTTCCAGCGCCACATCAGCGAGGAAGACGTTAAAACGGTATTGGCAAACGGGGAAGTCATTGAGAATTATCCTCAGGACCTTCCATACCCCAGCCGATTGATACTTGGCTTTTGCGACAATCGGCCGATCCATGTAGTAGCTGCCGATACTCCCGATCAACGATATACTATCATTATCACAGTGTACACGCCCGATCCCAGCCAATGGGACCCGACTTTCCGGCGGAGGATCATGCAATGATTTGCGTCATTTGCAAACACGGCCAAACCAGTCCAGCGCAAGTATCCGTCACTCTGGAACGCAACGGAACCACCGTCCTAATCAAATCTGTACCTGCTCAGGTATGCGTCAACTGTGGGGAACAATATGTAGATGAATACATATCAGCCAGGCTTCTTCAACAGGCCGAACAAGCCGCGACGACCGGGGGACAAGTCGAAATACGTTCTTATGTCGCCGCTTAACAATGGAGAATGACGACATGTCCGGTGAGGGTCAAATCAATCAGGCTATCTCCTTCATTACCGAAGTTGTGGATAACCTGACAGAAGGAAAGTGCGATACACAGAAGTGCGCTCAGGCGGGTGAGGTTTTTGAAACGCTACGAGAACATTATCGGCGAGACGCCCTCTCGTTTGAGAAATACACACTCAAACTGACTGAGCTGCGTCGACGGTTCGATGATTTAATGGCAGTTCATTTGACCAAAGTAGTTGATCGATATTACGAAATCACCAAACAAATCGACTGTATTAACAAAGAAAAAGAGTTCTGGCGCAACTTCCTCATTCAACAGGCAAACGGAACACAGCGATCAGAGTATCGAGGATCTCAATCTGTTGCCATAGTACGTTCGCTGACTTCTCGCATCGTGCCGCCGGCCGGCAGCGAACAACGGCGCCTTTTGGAAGATGTGGTCACTGAAACCAGACTCTGGCCTCAGGTCGGCCAGATTTCCCGTACACGACTACAGCGAGCGTTGAACAAAGGGCTCTTTACCGAGAAGCAGATATCAGTTGTTGAACAACTATGTCCGGTCATGGTGATGCACCAGATATCCTGCCGTAATCTCAAAGTGACTTCGGGCGATCGAAGCGAATGAAGACCAACTCCGCGGCGGACACGTCATCGCCGTCGCCACCGAAGGGGACCAGACCGTCCGCAAACTCTGCGACCACGTCTTTTACGTTCCCGACTACCCCAAACCGCTTCAACCCCTGCTGACCATCATCCCTCTTCAACTGCTCGCCTATCACACCGCCGTGCTCCGTGGCTGCAACGTGGACAAACCCCGCAACCTCGCCAAAAGCGTCACCGTGGAGTGATCGGTTCAACGGAGTTACGGATTCACCGCTGTCGGACAGTCAAACCGCACAAAGATCAACTCGGCTCGCTGGCTTTCAAACTTATCCTTCAACGTGCCGTTGGCGATTTTCATCTTGTCCCCATCCACCGTCACCAGCACCTCCGAACCGCTCGTCAGGATCGTACCCATGGTATCGACGTTGTAGGGTGCGTCGTGAATGACGCCGGTCTGGAGATCGCTTCCTCGAAGAAGGGTGTAGGTGATCGTAATCCCGGTTCCTCCCGCATTGACCACATAAGTACCCACCGGATTGAGCAGCGCCGAAACCGCCCCCACCACGGGTGCCGAAATCGTTTGATAGATTTGCCAGTTTATCGTTCCGGCAGCCGAATCAAAATGATAGGCTTCTGAATTGGTCACCTCCGGGTTGTTGCCCTCTTGCGTGAACACGCCGGTTGCTCCCCAGCACCCATCCAGTGTGCTCATCTCATCCACGACGGTCCCCGGTGCCGTATCCACCATCGGATCATCGGCCGATTGCGCAAAGACGGTCGGATTGTCGAGCACGTATTGAATTTCGCTCGGGATATCCTGAGGCGGTGTAATCATCGGCGCGCACGCCCCCACCCCCATTACCACAACACCAGCCACCCACCACATCTGCTTCTGAAATAACTTCATAGTCCTTACTTCCTTTCAAAAAAAGATTCAGGGTGGCTATTGTATCCTGCTTGTTGCTTCGGGGTCCACAGGCGGCTCGCGCAAAAGAAAAAGGCCCGAACGAGCGGGCCCTTTTCATTCAAGCCACACGATGTTGTCCGCCGAAGCCGATGATCAGCGGTTTGATGAACCCTTTTTCAATGTGGGTGGTACGCCGATGCTCGGAAGTCCCGTCGAAGCGGGCATTTCCTCGTGCATTCGGGTTCTACCTCC
>CAIVHJ010000017.1 GCA_903905665.1 uncultured Phycisphaerales bacterium | reverse complement strand
TCGACCTGATCATCGGTGACACTGGAGGATTGTGCGAAAGTGGAATGAGATGAAGCGCCCAGCGCGCAAACGGAAGCCAGGATGCTCCAGCAACATCTTCGGAAAAATCCCTGCATACGGTTTCTCATAAATCACAATCCCCAAGAGGGGTGATTTTTTCATGGTCTGTGTCAGGGCACAAGAGTATACGCGCAAAAAGACCTGGTCACTGGGCAAAAATGTGCGGGATTCTTGCCGGACTTGAAATGAGGTCCCGCAAAAGAATGCCTATTCAGGGAGAAGCATAACCCACTGTATATCATGGTGTTATGCTCGTACTGCGATCTGTTGAGTCTTCACCGAGCGACTCGTTGTGGACCGAATGTGGGGTCAACCCACAGACAGGTTGTTCAGATATTCGGCCAGCTCGGTTTCCAGAGATTTTTGTTTTTCAAGCAAAGTTTCGGTTTCGAGCTGGAGTTTTTCAATTTCAGTTTCCTGCACGTCCAGTTTTTCCATCAGGCGGGTGTAGTATTTTGAGTTTTTGTCCACGGTTTTCATATTGGAACGAATGCGATCCTGTTCCTGCGTGATTTCGGTGATTTTTTGTTTGCGCTGCTGGATGTCGGATTTGACGGTGTTAATCTCCTGCGTGCGTTTCATGGCTTGGCCGAGTGCGTCGCGCACGTCTTTGGGGATTTCGTTGGCGCGGAAGTAGAGGGTCAGGGTGTTGGGGTCGCAGTTGATCAGTCCGATTTGCTCGCCCTGAACGGATTCTTCGTGCACGAGGAGCGATTTTGTTTTTCCGGCTTCGACGGAATCGCGGAAGCGATAGAGCCGGTCGGTTTTTTCAAACGGCTGGGCGGGTTCGACCAGTTTCCAATTGGGGTGGAACGGATGCTCAATGATGACGCTTTTTTCCGCGTCGGATTTGTTCTGCATTTTGTATTCCCGCTTGAACGTCAGTTTGCGACTCAGTTGCAGGACCCCTTTGACGATTTTGCCGGTTTGCAAATTGTTGGCGGATGTATTGCTCGTATCGACAAGCATCTTGAGGTCCACGCCGTAACTCAGCAATCGCGACTGATCGGTGGGCAAGTCTTCAATGCGGGCGTCGCCAGCATAGGAAAATCCGTCGAAAACAGTGATCGGGCCCTGAAGCAGATGTTTGCCGGTGGTGTTTTTGAGCAAGGCGCCGTTGAGGGGATATTTGGGCATGACCTCCGGGTTGAAAATACTGACGCGCTGAGCCTCGATTTTATCGGTGACGATGGGGATCATGGCGGATTGCTGACGGGGAAGCGTGACGTTACCGACGGTGTACTCAAAAAGTTCGCCGATCTGTTGGGCCGAAGCCAGCGAGGCGATACTCGCGGTGGGGTCGACGGGTTTGATCTCGTATTCTCCGGCTCTGGCGGCTACGCTTCCGGCGAACGTGTCCAACCCAGCGACTGTGCCTTCCCCCATCGTTACTGCACCCCGTGCGGCGGAGCGCTTTGCCTTTGATTCTGCAGGCGATGCCGGTACTTTGGCTGTTCCGTCAAGCGTCACGGATGCTAATGGGGGAGGGGATGCTTCCGCGGGCATACCGAGTTCGAGGCCCTGATCGTAGGTTTGGGGTCGCAGGCTGGCGTAAAGTTGCGGCTGGACGACGGGGCGGGGGATGTACAACGGTTGGTATAAATCCTGAACGAATGAAATCGGGCGACCGCTCACCAGAGAAAGATCAATATTGTTCCAGTCGGTTTCGGTCTGGTTTTCGACAATCGCCCAACCCTGCAACTGGCCGGTTTTGTTTTGGCCTTCGGGCATGATTAGTCGGTAACTGGTTTTCCAGATCGGCGTTTCGGACACGTACGCCAAACGGACGCGGCGCGTGCCCTGACCTTCAAAGTTAATCGTAACCGGTTTTTTGTCCTGATCCCGCGCCGACGCCAGAACCAGCAGCGCCTGATTCAGCTCCTTCTGCAGTCGTTCGTCCTGAAGTTTCAATTCCTGGACGGCTTCGAGTTCGACGGCGCGGATGGTTCCTTCGGTGAGCAGGTTGAGAACCCAGCGCTGGACGATTTGCTTTCCGTCTCCGACGGCGACCTGCTTTTGTTCCAGCCCCAGGATTGTGCCGTTGATCGTTTCGGCATGGGCGGTGACGGTCACGCGACTTCCCCGCAACTGGTTCAGCAGGTCACCGAGGGAGGGATTGGCGGTGATGTTGACCTGGAAACTCTGAAGCGCTTTGGAGACCGGATCGCGCGAGGGATAGACCACCGTGCTGATTTTTCCGCCGTCGAGGTCTTCAAGAATCAGCGACTTGAGGATGTCGTTGATCTGATCGGTTTTGAAACGCAACTCCGCATGGGTCGTTCCGACGATGGTTCCACCGTGTTCGAAATAACCCACACCGCTGCTAAAGAGCGCCGCTTTCCGCACCGGCAGATCGGCGTTTTGCTCAGACGCGGTTTCGGGTTTCGGTGGATCGGCAGCCGCAACCGTGTAGGCCCATCCGCACATCATGAAACCCATCGCGATCAAAATACTTTTTGACATGGTCGTTGCTCCTGTTTTTGAATTCGTACAAGACACGGTCGATCTCAGAATGATACTCGGTAAGGACTCTGACGTTGCAGGTGTACAGGAAGTTCCATGATTTCGCAATGGAAATTCTTGGAATGGATCAAAGGGTGTTTTGAAGTCGTCCGGCAGATGTACTGCTGATGGCCAGCGGATGATTTATCTCTATTGGGTCGTTGCTCTTACGCCGAATGGATAGAAGGAACCCACCCCAGCCGGGCGCATATCCCCCCCCATCAGAGCCCCCTGCGCAAGCAGGGGATCTCCTTGACCATCGCGTCTCTGCCGGGGTTACTTGATGCCTAACAATTCAACGTCGAAGACGAGAATGGCGTTGGGTGGAATCGATTCGCCGGCGCCGCGAGTCCCGTATCCGAGTTCGGAAGGAATGATCAGTTTACGTTTTTCACCGACTTTCATCAATCCGACGCCTTCGGTCCAGCCCTTGATGACCTGATTGAGGCGGAATTGCGCCGGTTGTCCCCGGTCTATCGAACTGTCAAATTTTGTACCATCAAGAAGCCATCCGGTGTAATGGACTACCACCGTGTCCGTGGACTTGGGCGAGGGGCCGGTTCCGTCCTTGAGCACGATGCTCATCAATCCGGATGAAGTCTTGTCGAATTTCTTGCTGGTCTCTTGCTCGGTTTTAGTGATGAAGTCCTGCAGCAATTTGGGCTGTTGCTCGATAAGTTGCTGTTGTTTCATTTTCATTTCTTCCATCGCTTTCTGTTGTTCTTCTTTAGCATGTTTTTCGGTGTCTTTGATTTTCGCTTTTGCTGCCTCGGCGAGCGAGGTTAACCGAGGCCGATCGCAGGGTGTCGTGATCGTCACGGTTTTGATGACGACCGGCGTGAGGGGAACCGTCGGAGCCTTTCCGCCATCGTATTTTGAGTTGGGTCCGACGGGAGTGTGATAAATTTTATCGACGGTGTCCATGCCTTCGACCACTTTGCCGAAGACGGCATAAGCGGCGCCTCCTCGCGGCGTGTCGAGACTCGGATTGTCGTCGGCGTTGATGAAGAATTGCGACGTGGCGGAATTGGGCTGAGCGGTTCGCGCCATGGAGATCGTGCCTCGGACGTTCTTCAATCCGTTTTGCCATTCGTTGAGGATCGGCTCGTGCAGGTTTGTCTTGGGATCCATTTCCATCGTGAAACCCCCGCCCTGGATCACGCCGATACCCGCACTTTTTTCAACCACGCGATGAAAAATGGTTCCGGCAAAGAAACCCTCATCCGTGTATTTCAGAAAGTTTTCGACCGAAATGGGCGCTTTTTCACCGTCCAGTTCAAGGACAAAGTCGCCGAGGTTCGTTTCGATTTTGACCTGCGGTTTCACGGTAGGAGGGGTCTTCTCACTTTCGTTCGAAGCCGGTTTTGAAGGTTCCTGTGCGAATACTCCCATTGTACCTGACAGAAGGAGTCCCGCCATCCACATTCCTTTAGATCGATGACACATGGTTGTTGATCCTTTCCGATCAGAAAAATTCCGGTTTTTTGGATTCGCTCTCGGCATCACAGTGTACCGAAAAACAGGGTTCCCGCCAATCCGACACTATTTTCCGCCGCCGGAAAAATTGCCAAGCGTTTCGAGAAACTCTATGATTGCCCTCATGAGTGGTGAAGAACTTAGCGAACGGATACTGGAAATTGTTTCTAACCGGAACTACCGGCCGCAGGAAATGGACACCTTGGCGGAGCGGATGGGAATCGGGGAGAAGGAATACGGGGATTACCGCGACGCCGTCAAGGCGCTGCATCGAATGGGGCGGCTGGTTCTGGGAGCCGATCAGGTCGTGCTTCCGGCGGAACTGAGCGGACGGATCAACGGAACGTATCGCGCGAATCCCCGCGGATTCGGATTCTTGATTCCGCAAACGCCCAACTCCCACGGTGATTTGTTTATTCCGCCCGGCAAAAACCTCAACGCCATCACCGGAGACGTGGTGATGGCCAAGGTCGTCAAGAAAGGCCGTCGCGACGGACGGACGAGTTACGAAGGACAAATCATCAAGATTCTTCAGCGGGGCTACAACCGATTTGTCGGCAAGCTCGAAAAAACCGGTCGCAAGTGGTTCGTCGTACCGGAGGGCAACACGCTGCATGTTCCGATTTTCATTCCGGACGCCGAAAGCCGACGCGCACAAGTTGACGATCAGGTCGTGGTCGAGATCGTTCAGTATCCGGGCCTCGATGTCGAGGCGCAGGGTGTTATCGTCGAAGTGCTGGGCAAGCATGGTGATCCGGGTGTGGACACGTTGAGCATCATTCGGCAATTCCAGTTGCCGAGCGAGTTTCCCGATGAATGCCTGAACGAAGCCCGTGGTTCGGCTCAGACTTATCGACCCGAGTCGGACATGGCCGGTCGGCTTGATTTGACCGGTGAGGTTATCGTTACCATCGATCCCGACGACGC
>CAIVHJ010000016.1 GCA_903905665.1 uncultured Phycisphaerales bacterium | reverse complement strand
TTGGAGGCGGCGGAGCGAGTCGCGGAGCATCTTGGGGTGGCGGAGCACGTGGTTCAGGGAATCGACCTTCGGGTGTTTGGCGGATCGGCGATTACTTCGGAGATCGCGGTGCCCAAGGACCGGGTGTTTTCGTCGGATCGGAACGACATTCCGATTACATACGTTCCGGCGCGCAACACGATTTTCCTTGCGTTCGCGTTGGCGTATGCCGAGGCGGCGCATGCCCGCGATATTTTCATTGGAGTTCATGCGACGGATTATTCGGGTTATCCCGATTGTCGGCCGGAGTTTATCGCCAAGTTTCAGGAGTTGGCGGCATTGGCGACGCGAGCGGGAGTCGAGGGTGAAACGATTCGCATTCAGGCGCCGCTGCTGGAGATGACCAAAGCCCAGATCGTTCGGGAGGGGGTCCGGCTGGGATTGAATTACCAAATGACGATCAGTTGTTATGATCCGACAGCGGAAGGACTGGCGTGCGGTCATTGTGATGCGTGCCGTCTTCGTCACCGGGGATTTGAAGAGGCGGGGATTGAAGATTGTACCCGCTATGTGGAGCCGGCGGTTTCGGTGTCGTGAATGAGATGATCAGATGCAGGTGATTAAATCGTTTCAGTTCGAGTCCGCTCATCGGTTGATGCATTTGCGAGAAGATCACAAATGCCGACGGTTGCACGGTCATAGTTTCAAAGTCGATCTGGTTTGCGAAGGCACGCCCGACCCCCGCACGGGGATGGTCGTGGACTTCGCCGAGATTAAGAATGCCTTTCAACCCTGCCATGAATTGCTGGACCACCACTACCTCAACGAAGTCGAAGGATTGGAGGTCCCCACGTCGGAAAATCTGGCGAAGTGGATCTGGGACCGGGTTCGACCACAATTGTCTTGTCTTTCCGAAGTGATCGTCCACGAAACGTGCACCGCCCGGGTGGCGTATCGTGGAACCGAGTGAAAATCAAACCCCACGGAAAGTTCCAAACAACGAGCGGAGTATTTTGCACCCGTTCGAGCGGATCAGGTGCAGCGGACGGCAACCATGGTGAGATCGTCGATGGCGGGGGTGTTGCCGGCAAAATCGGAGACATCGGTTCGCAGGTGGTCGAGAAGCGAGCGAGGATCGGCGTCAGTTTGCAGGTTGAGTTGCCGGAGCAACCGATCGAGGCCGTACTGTTCCTCTCGTTCGTTGATGGCTTCGTTGAGTCCGTCGGTATAAAAAAGAAACGTGGTGTTCGGGTCCTGCCAGGAAATGTGCTGAACGGTGTATTCGCTGTTTTGCATCACGCCGAACGGCAACTCACCATAAGGCGAGAGCGTACGAGCGCCGGAGGAGGAAATGCAAATGGGGTTGGGATGACCGGCGCTGACGAAAAGCGTTTGTCGCTGGATCGGGTCAAAAATCGCGAGCAACGCCGTAATGAAGCGTCCGGCGTCGGTATTTTGAAAGACCAGACGATTGAGTTGGGCCGCCATCTGATCCAGGGCGAGGCATTCGGGGAAGAGTAATCGCACGGCGGCCTGGAGATTGGCGGTCAGGAGCGCGGCGGACACCCCTTTTCCGGTGACATCGGCGATGACCACCCCGATTCGCCCGTCGCGAAGCACCATGACGTCGTAGTAATCGCCGCTGACCTGACGGCCGGGGTCGTTGATGGCGGCGATGGTCAAAGCGGGATGGACGTCGAGGGAGCGCGGGAGCAAGTCGCTTTGGATCTGGCGGGCGATACCGATGTCGCGTTCGAGGAAGTTCTTCTGCTGTTGTTGTTCGAGGAGCATGGCGTTGGTCAGACCGATGCTCAGTTGCCGGGCCAGGGCGGCCAGGAAATCGACGTCCTCCTGATCGTACGGTCTTCCGGTGGAAATCCGGTCTCCGTAAATGACTCCGAGGATTCGATCGGAATAGACAATGGGGACGCACATGGCGGAACGGGTTCCATGGACGACGATGCTCATCGAAGGATCGCAGGGTTTGGGGATGGTGGCATCGGAGAAAACGGCGCGTTGTCCTTCGTCGAGGGCTTGGTGCAGTATGGTGCGACTGATGCGGATTTCACCGTCGGGGGCGCGGAGATTGTGAATGACGGGCCAATCGAGCGTTCGGCCGTCGGGGCGTTTGAGGGCGATGGCGGCCCGTTCGAACTCGAAGGTTTCGATGCAGATTTTCATGATGTCTTCGAGCAAGTCGCGGCGGTCACGGAGGGTGGTGAGGCGGTCGGAAACTTCGTAGAGCATTTGAAGGCGCTGATGGGAGAGTTGCAGACGGTCGGAGGATTTGGCGAAAGAGACGGCTTCGGGAGTCCGGGTGGTTTGCTCGTCGAGCGTGATCGACGAATGCGATTCCGACGTTTCGTCGTTTTGAAACCTCGCGACGACCGAACCGAACATGATCTCGTCCCCCGGATTCAGTTCGTAGGTGGTGATCGGAATTTGTTTGACGTAGGTGCCGTTTTTGGAACCGAGATCGCGCAAGACGAATCGTCCCGTGCTGTCGCCCCGAATGTCGGCATGGTGTCGGGAAACGGTCGGATCGTCAATGGGAATTCCACACAGAAGATCTCGGCCGATCTCCTGCGGTTTGAGCGTCAGAACGTGTCGATTGACGCGTCCATCCGATAGTGTGATGATCAGTTCCGCCATAAGTTCAGCAACAGATACGTTACCCAGATTCTATCAGTTTTGTCGGACCCTTCATCCGGGATCGATGGATCGCCAGACGGAATCGAGATTCGGATGAATCGTAATATGTTGATCGAGGCGCGTCATGGCGAAGGCGTCGCGAACCCAGGAACTCAAACCGACGAGCATCAGTCGACGCCCTTCCTTTTTCATTTGGTTGTTCAGGTCGGCGACGGCCCCCAAGCCCAGACTCGCAATGAATTCGAGATGGGACAGATTCAATATCACCAGTTGCGTGCCCGCACCCGTTACCACCGACAGCATCTGCGTGAGAAACGGTCGGATCATATCCTCATCCAGTTCACCGCATTCGAGAGTGGCCACGAGGGCTTGTGGATAAGACTCGATCGTGATGATCCTTTGCTCCGGCATGAGGGACCTCAAAACAGACCCGAAGGACGACAACAGTATATCATCGTCCATCCTGTTGAAAATACAAAAGTCGGATGGAAAATGAAGTACCCGGTTGCCGATACGATAGAATAGAAAGAAAAGAAAGGAAGCCGGCGCGGCAATGAAGACCTTCGTGTTATCTCTTGCAGTCCTTGCCTTCGGGACCCCTGTGAACTCGGGCGACATTCCCAGACGGCTCGATGAGGTTCAGGACAGCATTTTGCGAGGACAGTACGGTTATGCTTTTGAGACGCTGAAGGACTTCTCGGTTCCTGACTCATACCAAACCCGGCGTATTGTCCAAATGACTGAATGTCAGATGGCGGTGGGTGATTATCAGGGAGCACTGGATACGTTGCAGGCTCAAGTTTCACCGGAATCAGCCGAATGGCATCGGGCGATGGCGGGGGTGTATGCTCAACTGGGCCAATATGAAACGGCGATTGAGCACGGGGTGCAGGCGTTGAAATACAATGAGCAGGACTGCCGGGCGAGATACGAACTGGGTCAAATTTACGAATCAGCAGGACGGCGCCAGGATGCCGTCAATACGTACAAGTGGTTTGAGGATTTATTCCGCGAGCGGTTTCCCGAAACGGCGGTCGATGCCCATTACGCCGGAATGGGTTTTTACCGATACTCAGTCTGGACTCGGACGAACCTGGTGCAGCGGACAAAGTACGTGTTGCAGGATGTGCTTCAGAAATCCTGCATGGTGATGGACCTGAGTTACTGGCCCGCGAGGCTGGCGATCGCCGATCTGCTGTTTGAAAAATATAATCTGCCGGAGGCATTCGAAGATTACAAGGCGGTGCTCCAGCAGAATCCCAGCTGTCTTGGCGCGCATCTCGGACTGGCCAGGATCGCACTTGAAAACTGGGATTTTGAGAACGTCGAAAACCGGATCAAAGTTTGTCTGGACCTCAATCCGCGTTGCGTCGAAGCGTACGTTCTGTTGGCGGCGCTTCGGATGACGGAGCGACAGTACGCCGATGCGCAGGAGGCTGCTCAACAGGCACTGGTGGTGAATCCGAACGATTTATCCGCGCTGAGTTATGTCGCGGCGGCGCAAATCATGCTTGGGCGTTTTGACGACGCACAGGCGACACAGCAAAAAATTCTCGCACTGAATTCCAAACCGGCAGTCATGCACACGATTCTGGGGCAGCAATTGTCGGCGGCGAGGCATTTTTCGGAAGCGGAACAACATTTGTTGGAGGCGATTGAGGATGATCCGACCGATCCGCTGCCTCGAAACGAATTGGCGATGATGTACATGCAGTGGGGATACGAAGATCGGGCGAGAAACGTGTTGACGGAGGCGCTCGATCTCGACGCGTTCAACACTCAGACTTATAACACGCAGCGACTGCTCAACGACCTTCAATCGTTCAAGCATTTCACGACCGACCGTTTCGAAATTCATTACGACGCCGCAAAAGACCCGATTATCGGCGAGTGTTTTGCCCGCTGCATGGAGACGATCGACCGCGAGGTATGCGCGGATTTTGAATTCGATCTGAAGGACAAAACGATTATCGAGGTGTTTCCCGACCATCGCAAATTCGGAGTACGGATTCACGGGCGGCCGTGGATTCCGACGGTGGGCGCCAGCACGGGTCGCGTTATTGCGATGGACGCTCCCCGGCGTGAGGTATCGGGTTCGTACGATTTTGCCGGTGTGCTTCGTCACGAATTCACGCATACCGTCACGCTGGCTGCTACGAACAATCGCATTACGCACTGGTTCACGGAGGGTTTGGCGGTTCACGAGGAGGATCGACCGCGAAGCTGGTCGTGGAAAAAGATGCTGGTGCAGCGTATTCGTGAAGCGTCTCTTTTTACACTCGATGATCTCGACTGGGGATTTATTCGTCCCCGGCGTTCGGATGATCGGATGGTCGCCTATGCCCAAAGCGAATGGATCGTGGAATACCTGATCGAAAAGTGCGGGTATGAGGCAGTCCTTGATATGCTGCGACGCTTTCGGGACGGACAAAACCAGCATGAGATCATACAAGCCGTTACCGAGAAGACGGTGGCGGAATTCGATCGGGAGTTTCAGCACTGGGCCGTCGAACAGGCCCGATCGTGGGGATTGTCGATGGCGCCTTATCCCAATCCTGAATCGCTGCGGTTTTTGGCATGGTTCTATCCGGGCAGTCCGAAGGTTTTGGCGGAGCGGGCACGAGCGGCGATCAAGGACGAGCAATTTGGACAGGCGCAGCAATGGGTTGAAGCGGCGCTTCAGATCGACGAACATCAGGCGGACGCTTTGAAGATCGCGGCGACGCTGTACATGCGTCTGGCGTCGATGCAACCGTCCCGTGATCGCTACGAGGAGTATCGAAATAAATCCGTCAGTTGTTACGAAACGCTAGCGCAGTCTCATCCCGACGATCCCGACGGGCCGGTTTTTTTGGCGCAGTGGGCGCTCGATCAACACGACGCGCGCAGTGCCGAAAAATGGGCGCGTCAACTGCGGATGCTCCAACCTGGCAATCCGACCAGTTGTCGGGTGATGGCATGGGTTTATCTCTCGAATCAAGACGACGAGCACGCGCTGCCTGAACTGCTGGAGTGGGCCAGGCACGAAGAGCAGGACGCCGACATCGCTCGTCAGGTCGCCCGGATTTACAACAAGAAGGGCGAAAAAGAAGCAGCAGCCCAGTGGTACCGGAACTCATTAAACATCGATCCTTATCATGTGCCTACACAGGAACAGTATGCCAAGATTCTCGAAGACCTGAACGATCAGGAGGAAGTGATCCGTACGTATCGGATGCTGACGCTGCTGGAACCGACCAAAGCTCGGCACTTCACCGATCTGGCATTTGCCTATCGTCGTGCCGGGCAGATCGAACAAGCCCGCCAAACCGCTCAGCAAGCGGTTCAACTCGACGCCGCGTCTTCCGCCAAAGAACTGCTCGCTCCCAGCCCCTAGCTTCAGTATAATTCCCGCTTATGGACATTCGGGAATTTCAACAATTCATTGATACTATGTACAGCACGAAGGACCGGCGACGGGGATCGGCGGCGACGTTTTTGTGGCTGGTCGAGGAAATTGGAGAGCTGGCATCGGCTGTTTCCAAGGGAACCCCGCAGGAAAAAGAGGAAGAATTCGCCGACGTGCTGGCGTGGTTGTTTACGTTGGCGAACGTCGAGGGCGTTGATTTGAATCGCGCGATCGAACAAAAATACGGCTCCGGTTGTCCCGGATGCCGCCAGAAAGTGTGCGTCTGCCATGAAAAAGATTAGCCGTTTCCGTCGGGTACGCATTCTGTATGCCAGCGGGATGTTCTTGATGCTGTCCTCGGGAGGATGTGTCGCGTTCTTCGAGCAGGAATTGGAAGCTTTGCTCGCTCCGGGTTCACCGGACAATGTCCTGCTCGTGCTCCACAGCACATTTTTCGACTTGCTTGCACCGTTGATCTATGGATGATCGGCGCCGATTCAGGCATCTTTCAACGCTGTCGATCGTTTCACAGGAGTCTGTTATGAAAGCATTGTTGTATGGCGTCATCTCATTGTGTTTCGGCATCGTTGTTGTTGGTGCGAGCGATCAGGCGTCTGACGAACCGCAGATTGATTTTGGTGCGGTGGTTCGGCAACTGGCCCCTTCGTTTGTTCGCGTGGAATATACGCTTCAGTACGACAAAGGCGAGCCGCCCAGCGGTGGGGGAGTGAAAGACAGCAACGGACATGAATACGATTTTGAATCGCTCACCGATCAGGAACGGCCCCTCGAGACTTCCGGGATGGTCCTATCTCCGACGCAAGTGGTCACGCCGGACCTGATCGTTCATCCCCGGTTCATCAAGCAAATCGTGGTAGCGTTCGGGAAAGAGAAAGTGGGCGCCAAAGTTGTCGGTTTGGCGAACCGGCAACCTGCCGTCTATCTGGAACTGGAACATCCTCTTGCTGGAATTCAATCTCTGACATTCGCTTCGGATCGTGCGGAACCCTACTGGAGCGTTAGTTACTGGAACAACAACGGAGCGTGGACGACGTGGGTGTCACCCGCCAACAAAGTCCTGATCCAGTCCGAGGTGCAACAATCCTGTTTTCGCGTCTCAGTGTACAGCATTATTGTCGATGCGACTGGTACACCGGTCGGAATGACGTTCAACGGACGACTGGGAGCGGATGATTCGTGGAAAGGCTCTCCCTTGAATTGGCCGCAAATGCCGACAGATGCCGTGGATCGGAAGCTTCAGGATTTGCAGCGCACCGTTGAAACAGGCGTTGTGCGGGTATCGTTGAATTTCCGCAGCCCGAAAAAAGATGAAGGTGCGAGATCGTGGTGGGATGACGGGGCTGAGGATGCCTCGACAGAGCGAAACGTGGTCGGAGTGTTGCTCGATGACAAGACCGTTTTGGTGTTGAAGAACCTCTCACCGAAGGAAACTGCCCGGTTGGAAAAAATTGGGGTCCATCCGATGGAGGGGGATCCCGTTTCGGCGAAATTCATTGCGACATTGAAGGATTACGGATGCTTTGTGGCTTCGACGGATCGGACGATTTCGGGTTGCGCAGTTCCGTCTGACGCGAATGTTCTGGAAACGCTCGACCGGCTGATGTGGAGCGCGGACGTACAGGTATTCGGCGAAAAGAAAACAACCTATCTTCAGCACAATCGTGTTTCAGAGATCCATGTCTGCTGGAAACAGCAGAATCACTTCGAGATTGCCGGTGACGACTCTAATTCATTTTTGTTCGACAACGACGGGCGATTGCTGGCGTTGCCGCTTTTGCGTCGCGAGCGTGTCAGCATGGGAGAGCATTCCGATACGAACGAAACGCATCTGGTCCCGATCGCCTACCTGACGGAGTTCGTCAAAGATTTGAGCCGAAATGGCGATCCCGCTAACGTTCCCCAACCCGAGGAAAACGAAAATCGACTGGCGTGGATGGGGGTGGAATTGCAGTCCCTCAATCGCGAACTGGCGAGGATGAACGGCGTTTCGGATCAGACTCGTGACGGGCAGACCGGCGCCGTGGTATCGTACGTTTATCCGAATTCACCGGCTCAGCAGGCGGGGATCGAAGTGGGCGATCTGGTTCTGCGGTTCTACGTCTCGGATATTCCGAAACCGATCGAAGTGGTCTTTGAACAGCATGATGATTTCATGCAGCCATTTCCGTGGGAGCAGTTGGACGATATTCCGGAGCAGTATCTGGACGAGCTTCCTCCCCCGTGGCCGTCGGCTGAAAATTCCTTCAATCGCGCGTTGACGGACCTCGGATTCGGCACGAAGTATCAGATCGAGTACGTCCATGGGGGTCAACCGGTGCGAAAAGATTTTGAGGTTGTGCTCTCTCCGGTTCATTACGACGCCGCTCCCAAGTTCAAATCGGAGGCCCTGGGCCTAACGATTCGGAATCTGACGTATGAAGTCCGTCGTTATCTCCAAATGAAGGAGGATGATCCGGGCGTGATCGTTTCCAAGATGGAACCGGGCGGCAAATCTTTTATTGCGGGTGTCCGGCCGTATGAGATCATTACGCATGTCAATGGTGAACCTATCGCGAAAGTGACGGATTTTGAACGGCAAATCAAAGATCAATCCGAGTTGCGGTTGTCGGTTCGGCGCATGGCCCGCGAGCGACAGGTCAAGATCAATCTGGGACGAGAGGCGTTACCCGCGCCGTCGAGTCCGGCTGCGAAAGAGTAAGAGCGGATTTCGGAATATCCACGGTGGAATATGGCGAAAGCGTCATTGCTGGAAGTGTTTGAGA
This sequence comes from uncultured Phycisphaerales bacterium, assembly GCA_903905665.1. Lineage (GTDB taxonomy): Bacteria > Planctomycetota > Phycisphaerae > UBA1845 > CAIVHJ01 > CAIVHJ01. Next base: position 779 of record CAIVHJ010000016.1, on the reverse strand, counting down.
ATCCTGATCCGGGGCGGGATTACGAGATTGAGATTACCTGTCCGGAGTTCACCAGCGTATGTCCGAAGACACGCCAACCGGATTTCGGAACGGTGGTGATTCGCTATGTGCCGAATAAAACGTGTATCGAACTCAAGAGTCTCAAACTATACCTTCAAAGTTATCGCAACGACGGGATTTTTTATGAAGCCGCGACCAACAGAATTCTCGACGATATGGTTCGTGCCTGCCGCCCTCGGCGAATGACGATCACCAGCCGGTGGACACCCCGCGGGGGAATCACCACTACCGTCACATGCGATTATCCTGCCGGCGTCGCCGGGGATAAGTTCAAGACTTCGAGACGAGCTCGGAACAAGCGGTGACGGAGTCGCCGACGGACTGAGGCGCCATGAAGCGAAGACTGGCCATCGCCAAAGGAATCTGGTTCAAGCACGAACGAATCCAACCCTGAAAAACTTCGTCGAACAATCGGCGCTGATTCGTGATGTGAAATTCGACCCGCCTTAACGCCTGTTGTATGTGCTGAGGAGTCAGCCGCGGTACGTTTTCATGTACCGCCTGCGTTCGCGCAAAAAACAAAACGGCATTGAGGTCGTGGATGTGCTGATGAACCCCGCCCACGATCGACAACCGCGTTCCCATCAGATTCCGCTGCCATATCCGCGATCGGAAATAACGAACCAGAAGATTGTCGGATTCCGGGTCGAGTTCAGTTGCAAGCGGGGGATGGAACACCTCGGATAAAGACACGTTTCGACCCAATGCACGAGAAGCAT
>CAIVHJ010000015.1 GCA_903905665.1 uncultured Phycisphaerales bacterium | reverse complement strand
CGTGTTGCTGGGTTACTACATTTATCACCACGGCAGCCGGAATTTTGCGATCCTGGCTCCGGGTCAGGAAATCAGTGAAACGTATCGCGTTTTCGTTCTGCCGTTTTACAAATATCGGGTGGAGTTGAGCGTCGGGGCGTTTATGTTCATTACGGTTCTGGTCATCACCGCCACGTCCAACGCCGTGAATCTGACGGACGGGATGGACGGATTGGCGGCGGGATGTACCAGCCTGTGCGGTTTCTTTTTCATGATTCTGGCCTTTCTGATTGGTTCACGGGAATGGGCCAATACGTTATTGTTTCCTTACGTTCCACTGAGCGATGAGTTGGCGATTTTGTGTGGTTCCGCCGTCGGAGCCTGTCTGGGTTTTCTTTGGTACAACGGTTATCCCGCAAAGGTGTTCATGGGGGACACCGGTTCGTTGCCGCTGGGCGGGTTAATGGGTTACGTTGCGGTGGTCACGCGGCAGGAAATCATGTTGCTGATCGTGGGCGGAGTTTTTGTGATCGAAGCGTTGTCCGTCATTTTACAGGTGGGCTATTTCAAACTGACCGGCGGCAAACGGCTTTTCAAAATCGCCCCGCTACATCATCACTTTCAACTCAGCGGCTGGACCGAAACCCAGACCGTGATTCGGTTTTGGTTGATGGCAATTATTTTCGCGGCGTTTGCGCTGGCGACTTTGAAACTGAGGTAAGATCATGGCGGATTCCATACAATACCCACTGGTTTTTCCCCGTGGAGAGATACCCGTCGGGAACAACGAATCACAGATGGCGAGGCCGTTGTCACTGGGGGGATTGGTGTTGGCGCTGGCCACGGCGCTGGTCGTCGTCGGAATGCTGATGGTATTGTCCGCCGGAGCCAGTCTGGATCGACCGCTGTGGCCAAAAAATCCGTTCCAATCGGCTGCCGTCAGACAAGGTTGCTTCGCACTGATCGGTTTGATCGCGATGTGGATCACGTATGGTCTGGGTTATCGCTGGTTGCGATGGCGGTACAAAACCGTCGATGATCTTGGGGACAGCAACACCGCGCATGCACAACACCTTTTGGAAGGGAATGATTCATTCACGGGTTCTTCCTGGTGGACCCAGCCGTCGGTGTGGTGTTTTCTTCTGGTGATCGGGTTTTTGATCGTGGCGCTGGTTCCCGGTGTGGGATCCGAACGTCACGGGGCGAGGCGGTGGATTCATTTCGGTCCCGAACAATACGGCTTGGGGTTTCAGCCGTCCGAACTCGCCAAACTCGGAGTCATCATTTTCATCGCGGCATGGTTGGCTCATCGACAAGGCATCATGCATCGCTTCTGGCGAGGGTTGATTCCGGCGGTGATGTTGATCGGTTTGGTCGATGCGCTGATTATCCTCGAAGACCTGGGGACCGCCGCACTTATCACGCTGGTGGGGGGGATGTTGATTCTGGCTGCCGGAGCTCGATGGTGGCACGCTGGATTACTCGCTTTTCCGGGGTTGGTTGGTTTTGCAGGCATGGTCGTGGCAAAACCCTATCGGATGGAACGACTTACAAGTTTTCAAAACATCTGGGCCGATCCTCTCGGTTCGGGTTATCACGCCATTCAATCGCTGATTTCGATCGCCTCCGGGGGTATGTGGGGTCAGGGATTGGGGGGTGGAATGCAGAAACTCGGATATCTTCCCGAAGCCAGAAACGATTTCATTTTTTCGGTGATCTGTGAGGAAATGGGAACGGTCGGCGGGTGGGTGATTCTGGGCATGTTTCTTTGCCTAACATTGTTGGGCTTGATGATCCTGCGGCAGGCGCATGACCCGTTTGGGAAACTTCTGGCAATGGGAATCACGCTGATGATCGGTTTTCAGGCGGCGATGAACATTGCGGTTGTTACCGTGTCGGTTCCCACCAAAGGAATTTCGCTGCCGTTTATCTCCGCCGGTGGGTCCGGTGTGATTTTCTATTCCATCGCTGCAGGTTTACTGGCAGCCGTCAGTCGAACGACGGTTCGGGACACCCTTCAGAATTCTGACTCATGAGCACGACACCTTTGATTGTTTTTGCCGGTGGTGGAACGGGCGGACATTTGTATCCGGCGTTGGCGGTTATCGAATGGATGAGGGAGCATCATTCCAATATCCGCTTTGAGTTTCTCTGCACGAATCGTCCGGTCGATGCGCAAATCCTTACTCATTGGGACCTTCCGTTTGAAGCCCAGTCGGTTCGCCCCATCCGAATGAACCCTCGACACTGGCCCGGTTTCATCTATTTCTGGTTTCAGTCCACCCGATTATGCCGTCAGCGGTTTGCTCAAAACCGACCGGCTGTTGTGGTGGGGACGGGTGGATTTGGGTCCGGTCCGGCGGTTCAAATCGCCCATAAAATGAAAATACCGATTGTTTTGCTGAATCCCGATGCTATCCCCGGACGCGCCAATAAATACTTGGGGCGAATGGCCGACGTGATCTGCGCACAATGGAAGGAATCATTGCCGTATTTCCTTCGAACAGATAATGTTAAGGTGACCGGTTGCCCTGTGAGAAAAACGTTTTTCACACAGAAAAACCCGTCGGATTACAAGACTTTCGACCTCGATTGCGACCGAAAAACCTTGCTGATTACGGGGGCCAGTTTGGGCGCCGGAAACATCAACCGAGCCGTCGTACGTTTGATCGACAAAATCGAGGCACTCGGCGACTGGCAGGTTCTTCACATCACGGGCGGACCGGATGAAGTTGAGACCAGGCAATGCTATGCGCGTTCACATCTTCGTTCTACCGTCGTTCCGTTCACCCATGAGATGCCCAAGGGGTTGCGATGTGCAGATTTGGCGATCACCCGTGCCGGTGCCGTGACACTGGCTGAATTGTGCGCCACGGGAACTCCGGCGATCCTCATGCCTTATCCCTATCACCGTGACCAGCACCAGCGGGCCAATGCCGAAGTGTTGGTCCGACGAGGTGCGGCGCGGCTTGTGGAGGATGTGAAAGACGCCCAGCGCAATGCCGCCGCGCTGGATGAAACACTGCTTCCATTGATGAGAAACCCACGGCAGTTGGAATCCATGGCACAGTGTGCTCGCAAACTCGGCGGCTCCGATGCCGCTGAAACCGTCTCGCGCCAAATCCTGTCTTTCATCCCGTAGAGCACAAAATATCAACAATTCACAGCGCAATTGCGTGGAGAAAAAACGTGCTAAATACCGATATAAAAATGTCCAGCGCGGGTTAGCATCCTGTTCCTCCGACTGTGAATTGATGGAGTGTGATATTTCTTGTCGCAAGGGTGCGCGCGGAATTTTTTTGACGAAGAAAAATTCGTGGTTTCCTCAATTCTTCGGGGACAAAAGGGATTGGGACTGCTATACTGGCATGCAATAGCGCGGTTATCTCGATTCGAGTGGTTCAATGTCTGAAATTCCTGTGTCCAGAATGTCTTGTGCGGCAGCTCCGTGTGCCGCGAATCTATCCGGGATGGCGATTCATTTGATTGGAATCGGCGGAACCGGCATGAGCGGTGCTGCGCAAGTCTTGATCAAATATGGGGCGCACGTGACTGGTTCGGATCGGATGGAGTCGCCGATTCTGCAACATTTAAGCGCCGCAGGGGCAACTGTTTACATCGGCCACGAGTCATCGAATCTGCCCGACGATGCGGAGATGGTGGTTTACAGCGCCGCCGTTCCAAAGGATAACCCTGAGTTGATCGCAGCGCGGGCCAAAGGCATTCGCGTTCTGAAGTATTCGCAGTTGCTCGGCGAGATCATGAACCGATCGACGGGGGTGGCGATTTCCGGGACGCACGGCAAGAGCACGACGACGGCGATGATGGCCTTTGTGTGTCGTCAGGTCGGGTTGTCCCCGTCGTTCGTCGTTGGAGCCGAAGTGCCCCAACTGGGCGCCGGATCGGGGGTGGGGAACGACGATTTGTTCATCGTCGAAGCGTGTGAATACGACTGCTCGTTTTTGAATCTCTCGCCGACGCATGCCGCGATTTTGAACATCGAAGAAGATCATCTGGATTATTTCGATAACCTGGATCAGATCGTCGATGCGTTCGCGCGATTTGCGGCGCGTGTTCCGTCGCACGGGACGTTGTTGATCAATCATGATGACCCAACCTCGCATCGAGCGATCAGGAATGTTCGTGCGACGACGACGAGTTTTGGGCTGGGACAAGGGGCGACGTGGCGGGCGAACAAGGTGGTTTGCGAAAACGGATTGTGCCGATTTGAAGTCTATTACAACGATGAGTTCGTCGGCCGAACGTCGTTGGGAATTGCCGGTGAGCACAACGTGTACAATGCGCTGGCGTGTTGTGCGTTGTCGGTGACGTGCGGGGCGGACGTGGAGCGGGTGCTGGAGGCGATTCCGCTGTTTCAGGGGGCGGGGAGGCGTTTGACGCATCGGGGACGGTTTCAGGGTGTGGACATT
>CAIVHJ010000014.1 GCA_903905665.1 uncultured Phycisphaerales bacterium | reverse complement strand
GCCGTTCCCCTACGGAAACGATGAACCCAGTGGCACGAAGTAACTGAAACTGCTCTAACTCGCCACACCGCAACCCGACCATGCTGTGATTCGGTCAAGTTCAAACCCATTCTCGGAATCCCCGCAGAATTACGGTGAAACCTTCCGAAGAAATATGGGTATGAGTCCATGAATTACGTGGGAGCGGGGATTCCTTGCAACCGCGGACGGTGGGCTCCTTGGTTGGCTTGGGATATCGTACGCACATTGTGCTCTACAGGAGATTCGGCGATGAAAAGGATTGGAAGATCGGTGATTCCGGCGGCAGTGTTGATTCCGTGTTTGTGGTTGATGGTTTGGGCGGGTGAGGATCAGCCGGCCTCCCGACAGGCCGATGCGGCGCCGCCTGCGGTTGCGCCCACTCCTCCGCCAACTCCGACACCGGAACCCCCCAAGGATTTTCCCGAACTGGACAAAGTGATCACGAAGGATTTTGAAAAGCAGCGGGTGATCACCACCGACGATCGGCCTGGATTGTTCACGTTGTTTTACAATACCAAGACCGACGAGATTTTGGTTCAGATCCCTCAGGGCAAACTCAGTCAGGAGTTCATGATCGCGACGACGATTGTCGGCGGGACGGACTTCGCGGGTTGGCAATGGGGGAGCCAGCTGGTCCGATTTGAACGGCGCGACAAGAAACTGCTCGTCATCGAACCCGATGTGCTCAACGAAGGCAAAAAAGGCAAGGAGATCAGCGAAGCCGTCAAACGTACCTACACCGACCGGGTTCTCAAGACGCTGACGATCAAGACGCTTTCCGGTCAGGATCCCGTTATCGATTTGGGCGAGTTGTTCAAAATCGACTACAGCGGGGTGGGAAAAGTTTTCGGCGGGGGGCTGGACACGAGCCTGGCCCGTTACACGAAGTTCAAAATGTTCCCGGAGAACACGTCGATCACCGTGGAGAGTCCGTTTTCGGGCGGCGGGAATCTGGTTTCGGTAAATTACAACATTTCAGCGATTCCGCAGACCACTTACAAATCCCGCGTGGCGGACGATCGGGTCGGATATTTTCTGACCGTTCGGCGCGACTGGGGCAAGGATTACAAAGCCAAAACGCTGTTCAATCGCTACATCAATCGCTGGAATCTGGAGAAACTCGATCCGACGCTGGAAAAATCCCCCCCCAAGGAACCGATCATCTTTTACATCGAAAAGACGGTTCCGGTGCGGTTCCGCAAAATGGCCAAGGAAGGCATCCTCGAATGGAACAAGGCGTTTGAGAAGATCGGATTTGTGGATGCGGTTCAGGTCCGTCAGCAAACGGAAGACAACGAATTCAAGGATTTCGATCCGGAGGACGTTCGGTACAATTTCTTCCGCTGGTCCACGGCGGGCAATGGAATCGCCGTCGGTCCGTCGCGGGCGAATCCCTACACGGGTCAGATTTATGACGCCGACGTGGTTTTTGACGATTCGTGGATTCGGTATCCGATCGAATCTCATGCCGTGTTGGGACCCAAGAGCTGGGCGGACGAGATCAGCGATCCGATGCTTTGCGCGTTTCTCAAGGCTCACCCGGAATTCAACCGGACCAGCCGGACAGAGAATCTGCTTCCGGGTTACGGCCACGAACTCACCCAATCCCCGTCGCTTCAACCGGATTTCAATCTGCTGCCGGAGCAAATCAAGCATCGCTTGTGCAATCACGGCGAATGCATGCGCAGCGAGTTGAACTGGATGTACTCGGTGATTGAAGCGCAGGGGTACAAGGAGATTCCCAATGAGTATATTGATGCGGTGGTCAAGGACGTGGTGACGCATGAGATCGGTCACACGCTGGGCCTGCGGCACAACTTCAAAGCCAGCGGCTGGCTTCCGCTTGACGAAATCCTCAACAAAAGCGATCCCAATCGTCCGATCAGCGCCAGCGTGATGGATTACAACGCGTTCATGTTCAATCTCACCAAAGAGACCCAGCACGATTACGTCATGACGACGATCGGTCCTTACGATTACTGGGCGATCGAATACGGGTATCGACCCGTGAGCGAATCCTGCAAGACCGAAGAGGAAGTGCTCAAATCCGTCATGACCCGCGCGGGAGAAAAAGGTCTTGAATACGCCACCGACGAAGACACCAGCATGTTGGATCCCGATCCGCTGGTCAATCGCCGCGACATGGGCGACGATCAGGTCGCGTTCGCCAAGTATCGCTGTGAATTGGCGGATCATTTACTCAAGGACATCACCAGTTGGGCGGTCGATGACGACGAAAGTTATTCTCGCCTGCGAAACCGATTCAATCGTCTGCTCAACGAAAAAGCATTTGCCGCCAATTTCGCCGGACGATACGTCGGCGGAGCCTCTTTCAATCGCGTGCACAAGGGCGAAACCAACGCGAAAGATCCGTTTGTGCCGATGCCGGCCGAGAAACAACGCGAAGCGATGAAATTCCTGTCCGAAAACATTTTTTCCGAGACGCCGTTTTTGTTCGATCCGGCGGTGTTGAACAAACTGGCGCCGGGACGCTGGGGCCACTGGGAAAGCGACGATTACGACTGGTCGCTGGACTATAACCTGCAGGATCACGTGGAAGGGATCATGGGGATCGGATTGTTCACGGTGTTTAATCCGTTCACGATCAATCGGCTTCACGATATGGAATTGCGATATCCGGCCGATCAGCAACCCTACACCGTCGCCGAGCACATTCGAACGCTGACCGCCACTGTGTGGTCCGAACTGGACAAACCCGTTCCGACCACCCCGTCGGATGCCCAGCCGTTCATCCACAGTTTCCGCCGCGCGCTGCAACGAATGTACGCGGAAACCATGGAATCCTTCGTCACGGGTTCCCCCGGATATTTCATGCCGGCGGACGTCAATGCCCTGATGCGCATGACGTGTGAACAGTTGCACGACAAGATCGCAAAAATTTCAATCAGCACGGCGATTGACGATGCTTCCCGCGCCCACCTGCAGGACGTACAGAAGCGATTCCGCAAGTCGCTCGACGCACAAAAAGTCCAGGATTCTTCGTTGTGGTAAAATTCAGACCGTGAAAAAAATGAAAGCCCACGGACGCATTCCGTGGGCATTTTTTCTTGTTCAAACTCG
>CAIVHJ010000013.1 GCA_903905665.1 uncultured Phycisphaerales bacterium | reverse complement strand
CGTACAACCCGCCAGGAGTTGTTCGGGCATGTCGGTAAACCACGAGTCGCTGCCGTGTTTGCGAAAATGGGACGCCACCGCGCGAACGATTTCCGGCGTGAGAACCGGTTTTCCGGTTCGATCATAAAAGGCGGGGATCGGCAGACCCCAGACGCGTTGCCGACTGATGCACCAGTCGGGACGCGATTCGAGCATCCCGCGAATTCTCGCTTCTCCCCAGTCGGGAATCCATTTCACGTTTGGGATTGAGTCCAACGCCATTTGACGAAGGCTTTTTCCGGTTGCGGGGAGGGGACGATCCACGTGGACAAACCATTGCTCGGTGCAGCGGAAGATCGTCGGAGATTTGCTCCGCCAACAATGGGGGTAGCTGTGCATGAACTGGTGCTGGTGAAACATGTGACCGGAGTTAACGAGGTGATTGCAAACAAGGGTGTTTCCTTCCCACACGGTTTTTCCACGAATCCATTCGGGAACCGTCGGGTCAAAGCGTCCGTCGGCGGTGACGGGCGAGTAGATTTTGATTTTGTTTTCGATGCCGGTGCGATAATCTTCGGCGCCGTGGCCCGGGGCGGTATGGACCAGACCGGTTCCGGTCGGTTCGTTTTTTTCGTCGCGCAGAATCACATAGTTAGCAAACACCACCGGACAAATTCGATCGACAAAGGGATGCCGATATTTCCAGCCCTTCATGGCGGAGCCGCGAATCGTGTGCAGGCGGTTGAAGGTCGTGACGCCGCCTTCGTGCATCACGTGATCAACGAGTTGTGCGGCGATGAGGCTCGCGCGCTTGCCGCCGTTTTTTTCATAGACGACCCACTGATAGTCAAAATCAGGATGAACGGCGATGGCCATATTGGCGGGCAAGGTCCACGGGGTGGTGGTCCAGATCATGAGTGCGGGAGAGGCATCGGCTGGGAGATTGCCTGCCTGGGCGCGCGTTTCCGGTGTGAGATCGAAGTTGACGAAAATGCTGGTGTCCTGACGATCCTGGTATTCGAGTTCGGCTTCGGCGAGCGACGTGTTGCATTCGGGACACCAGTGGACGGGTTTGAGTTGGCGATACACCAAATTTTGCTCGACGAGTTTTGCAAAGACTTCAAGCACGACGGATTCGTATTGCGGCGCCATGGTGATGTAGGGATTATCGAATTCTCCGAAGATTCCCAGTCGTTGAAACTGTTTGCTTTGCAGCGCGATGTATTTTTCGGCGTGCCGGCGGCAGAGTTTTCGGATTTCAGGCGGCGACATGTCTCGAAGTTTGTCGCCAAGTTCGGTCATCACCTTGTGCTCGATGGGTAATCCGTGGCAATCCCAACCAGGGACATAAGGTGAATCAAATCCCTGCATGGTTTTGAATTTGACGACAATGTCTTTGAGAACCTTGTTCAGAACGTGGCCCATGTGGATATCGCCGTTGGCATAGGGTGGCCCATCGTGCAGAATCCATCGTGGGGAACCCTTGCGGGCGTTTTGAATCAACCGGTAAATTTTCTGTTGCGCCCAAAGGGCCTGCATCTTCGGTTCGTTTTGGATCAGCCCCGCCTTCATCGGAAAATCCGTTCGCGGGGTCAACACGGTGTCTTTGTAATTGATGGACATATCAACTCCCATTGCTGAGTCAAATCGATCCACATCTTATTCGATCCACGAAAAACCGCCAAGACGGGCAATCAAAAAACGTCGTGCAGAAACCGAAAGGGCATCAGAATTGTTTTCGGGAGTCCATCAGCGTGCAAATCGGACCGTCGTTGATCGAGTGGACGGCCATTTTGGCGCGAAACTGACCGGTGGCTACCGGAACACCGGTTGCGGCGAGTTGGCGGCAGAATTCCTGATACAGTGAACCTGCTTTTTCAGCATCGGCGGCTGCGACATAGGTCGGTCGGTTCCCTCTGCGCGTGTCGCCCAGCGTGGTGAAAGCGCTGACCACGAGACATCCCCCGTTAACTTCGGTCACATTTCGGTTGAGTTTGCCATCGTCATCGTTGAACACGCGCAGAGATCGAACCTTATTGACCAGATAGGCGATGTCTTCCGCCGTATCGTCCGAAGCGATGCCCAGATACACCAGAAGACCCCGGTCGATGGAGCCGACGACCCCATCCTCCACGCGCACTTCGGCGTGCGAAACGCGTTCAACGACAGCCCTCATCGGTCGGAATCCTTTCGGGGAAACAGCAGGTTGTAATTGTGCACGACGCGCTCCATTCGTTGCAGAATCAAATCGCGCAGCGCTGCCGGCTCGATCACGACGGCTTCATCACCGTAACCCATCACCCACCACGAAATCTCCTCGATGCCGTCCACCTCCACCTCAAACAGCAAGGCGCCGTCGTTCAGGCGGCGGGTGGTCTGGGATTTATGCCATAGCACTTCCTCGACGTTGGTGGCCACTTTCGGAGAAAACTGGATCACGACGTGATGCCGTGACGAGCCCCGAATCATTTGCCAGGCATTTCCAAGATATTCCGAGAGAGAAAAAGGAGACTTGAGTTCGTACACGGTATCGAGCAGTTCGAGGCGGTCGATTCGTTCGAGTTTGAACGTTCGGACCTGACGATGTTTTTCGCTGTGGCCGATGACGTACCACGCCCGCTTGATGAACGCCAGATGATACGGACGCAGCACCAGCGTCATTGCTTCCTTTTCGTCGGGAGATTCATAAGCCAGTCGCACTTTGCGGTGAGAAGCAATCGCCTGCTTGAGGTGCTCGAAATCGCCGTTGAGGGACTCGGTGGAACTCACGGGGGGCGGGCAGAAGTCGATATGTTCGAGGAGGGTTCCGCATTGTTGCTGCAATTCCATCGGCAGGGCGCTTTCGATTTTGACGGCGGCGCGAGTGGCGGCTTTGAAATCCGGGATCATGGATTCATGCAGGACTTTTTGGGTCAGGTACATCAACCCCAGACACTCCTCGACCGTCAGGCTGACCGGTGGGACGAAGTATTCCCGGCTGAGCTGATATCGTTTTTTTCGGCGATCAAAATTGAATCGCGCCCCTACCCTTTGCAGCAAATTCAGATCCCGAAACACGGTCCGCCGGGCCACGCTCAAATCATGAGACAAATCCTCCACGCTCATGGATCGTCCCGCGTGCAACAAGGTGATCAATCTGAGCAGCCGTTCGACATGATTGGTTTTCATATTGTCCGATCCGTCTTCTCAAAAATGCGGCGTATAAGGCAATACCCGGACCCCGATGAACACCGCCAAAGCCATCGTCGTGATCATCAACAGCGTTCGAAACGCCCAATGGCGCGTGGCGAGATAACTCCAGCTCAATACGCCTCCGAGCAACACGATTCCCAGTGTTCCAGCCGTCATTCGGCCCCACGTGTTGTCATCCAGACGCGACTGGTCGAGAAGAGGCCAAACGGCCATGTGCAAGGAAAACAACGCCCCCAATCCACCGGCCAAAAAACTCGTTCGCCGGGCCACGGGAATCATGCGACCTGCCGTCGTCCAGGGTTGCCCCTCACGCAATTGTTGATCCCAAACGATACTCAACCACATCCACAATGCCGCACCGGCGAGGCATCCGAAAATCAATCCGTTAAATATCGACGGAAACCGATCGGCGAGAGTTGTCGGTCGAACCGGCACAAAAAGCAGCGCAAAGGCACACAGAGCCAGAGTGAACAAACCAAATCCGATCTCGCTCAAGTGGACACTCCAATGTCGCGCCGCAACGGATAATACCGCGACCCCGCCGACAGCCGCCGAAACCAGGACGCCGGCAATCGGCAGCCCGTAACGAAACGATCCCGCCGAGGCGGGAAACACCAGCAGGAAACAGCCAAGCAACAGAATGACGAACCCCACGATCCCCATGCTCCATTCCAAGCCAGGCCACGTCCGCGCAGGTCGAAGTAAGTAGTGCACGTCCATCCGCAACGCTCGACGACGGCTGCTTCTCCACGACGCCGCCTGAAGAATCAGGAATCCACCGCTCAGCAGCGCCATGCCCAAGAGCAACAGGATCATCCAGAGGCTTGGAACTCCCGTCACATTTGCACTCGACAGAACCAACTGGGGGATTACCGGTGGAATCAACAAACACTGGCGCACGACCGCCAACATCACTGCCCAGAACAAAGGAATCATCAAAACGGCGCTGCGAGTGGCGTGGGTCAGGACGACACAGACGCCGGCGACCGCCAACAAATCCAACACCCCCCACCAGTCGTCATACACCCACCGCGACGGCGATAAAACCGTGTAACTCCAGCTTTGAATCAGCGCCAGCCCGAATTGCGGAACGATAAAATACAACTGAATGAGCACTGCATAGGCACACGCCGCCAAGCAGAGAAATTGGCCCACCAAAATGCCCGGATGAAACGCCGTCAGCCGCTCGCGCTCGTTGAAACGCCATCGCAGACCCCACACGGCCACGCCCCAGAAAAATCCCAGCGCAGCAGCGACGTGCCCGCCGACAACCAGCGGGTCACCGGAACCTTTCAACATCCACCACAACAGCACACCGGCGGCAACCGTCAGAAAATTTCCCAGCGCCGCCCAGCCCGCCCTCGCATGAAAAGCAATCAGCACTGCGCTGACGGCGATCAAGACACCGAGCAATACTCCAAGTTCCCATGGAATCATGTTGATGGCGCCCTCATGATTCGCGTGATTTGTCCGAGATCGACCGGCTCAATCACGCCTCGATTCGTCACGATTGCAGTCACGAGTTTAGCCGGGGTCACGTCAAAGGCGGGATTCCAAACCTTGGCCCCCGCCGGGGCAGAGACTTTTCCCCGAAAACACAGGACTTCGTTCGGATCACGCTGTTCGATCGGGATTTGATCGCCGGTGGGGCAATTCAAATCGAAAGTGCTGACCGGAGCAGCGACGTAAAAAGGTATGGCGTGCGCTTTGGCTAGAACGGCGAGTCCGTACGTGCCGATTTTGTTGGCGACGTCGCCGTTTGCGGCGATGCGATCCGCCCCGACGATCACGCACTGAATTTGACCCGCCTTCATGAGCGCAGCGGCCATGTTGTCGCAGATCACCGTCGTGTCCACGCCCGCCTGCATCAATTCCCATGCCGTCAACCGCGAACCCTGCAACAGCGGCCGCGTTTCATCGCAGTACACCTTAAACCGCCGGCCCTGTTCGTGGGCGGAATAAATCGCGGCGAGCGCCGTACCGTATTCTGCCGTGGCGAGCGCTCCGGCGTTGCAGTGCGTGAGGACCCCCCCGCCGTCGGGAATCAGACGACTGCCGAATTTTCCGATCGCGCGGCAGGCGGCGGCATCCTCATCCCGAATCGCCTGCGCTTCGGACCAAAGAGTTTTTTTGATCTGTTCGACGCTTTTTCCACGGAGCGATTCTGCGCAGCGAACCATCCGATCCAGCGCCCAGCACAAGTTGACCGCCGTCGGCCTCGCCCCCGCCAGATATTGCCGCTGCCGATTGAGTTCGGCAAAAAAATCGTTTTCGGATCCGGTGGTTTTTCGAATTCCCAGAACGAGACCCATGGCGGCGGCGATTCCGATGGCGGGTGCGCCGCGAACGCGCAAAGACCGAATCGCCTCGAACATTGTTTCGGCGTCTCGGCATTCGATGTGCCGGACCTCTTCGGGCAACAATGTCTGGTCGATGATTCGGACATATCCATCCAAGTCACCGACCCATTCGATACATCGTGGAATGTTCATATTTCGTCGTTCGTAAGAAGATTTAACCACAGAGATCACGGAGTCCACAGAGGGAATTCTTATTCAAAAAACCTCTGTGTGCTCTGTGGTAAAATTCCTCATTCATCATTCCGCGTTCATCATTTCCAAGACCGCTCCCTCACGATCGCGGCTCTGTTTGTCATTGTTTGCTTATCTTTGCTTTGACTTTTTTGCCTTTTTCGTGAACGGACTGCGTTTGAGTTTCGGCGAATCTTTCGAGTTTGCTTTTCAATGCCGGGTCGCTAAGGGCGAGAATTCTGGCCGCCAGAATGGCGGCGTTTTTGGCGCCGGCGGAACCGATCGCCACCGTTCCCACGGGAACTCCGGGCGGCATCTGAACCATCGACAGCAGGGCATCGAGTCCGCCCAGAATTCCGGATTCCAGCGGAACCCCGATCACCGGCAACGTCGTATGCGCCGACACCACTCCCGGCAACGCCGCCGACATGCCCGCCCCCGTGATGAACACGCCGATTCCGCTGCCCTCCGCCAATTGAACATATTTCCGAAGGTCGTCAGGACTGCGATGGGCACTTAGCACCTGAACGTCCACCTGCAAATCGAATTCCCGCAACTGCCGGTAACAGGTTTCCATGACCGCCCAGTCCGAATCGCTGCCAATCAGCAGCGCCACTTTATTCGCCCGTTGAGACATTGGGAAACCTCCTGCTGTATGGAAGGCATTATATCAAAGACGTCACGACTCAACAGAGCCGCGACCGTCAGGGAGCGGGGTGGGAAATGATGAATTACGAATTATGAATGACGAATTGCGAACGACGAAATCGAGTGCGGAATGCGGAGTTCGGATTGCGAAATGGCGGAAGAATTTAACCGCGCGGAGCACGCAGAGGGCGCAGAGAAATGGAAAATTGAAAATGTAGAATTGAAAATGAAAAATGAGAATTCTCTCAGCGTGCTCAGCGATCTCTGCGGTTAAATCTGGTGTCGAGGTTATTCGCCCACCGACGGTTCGGTTTGAAATTAAAAATTCTCTCAGCGTGCTCTGTGATCTCTGCGGTTAAATCTTCTTGCCTACGGCGAGTGACTATTTGCCGGTTTCGATTTTGGTGTAGAGGACGGCTGGTTTTTCGTTCGGGTCGGTACTGAGCAGGACATTGCTGCGATCGATCACGGACTCGAACCGGATTTGGCGCTCGTCCACTGCCGTCGATTTTTGGGCAGGCGGCGGATTCGTGATCGACTTGCCGCGAACGATCCCATACGCCGCAAACGTATTGCCCTTCACCGTCACCCAGTCCCCCAGCGCCACCATCGGCGCAACGGCGAAGAGGTAGTTTTTGTTCTCATATCCAGGACCATTCCACGGCACTTCACCCACTTCTCCATATGCCTGACCGTTGTCCATCTGATAAGCATCACCAATGTTGTATGGCCAAGTTGTACCCGAATCAGGGGAAGTACCTTTACTTCGTACGCTCGCCAGTTCCCCTACCGTAACGAAACCGGATGTATGGCGTTGACTCGTAGCGTTAATCATATTTGTTAGATTATCAAACCGCTCTCGATGTCCTACATCAGTACCGGTCGTACCATGTGGAAGAATATTGTAATCACCGGCGCTATTCGCCCCATCAAACTCTTGTCGCAATTCCCGATACGCCACAATCCCAAGCGCTTTACGAGAACCGAGTTGTTCATAATGGGGCGATACTGTTGTATCGAATGTAAAAGCGAATTCTCCCATGCCTACGACGCTTCCTGCATCCGGTTCCTTCAATCCACTCCAAAACCAAAAAGCAAAAGGATTATTGTAAGAAACCAGATCAGGAAGAAACTGCTTGTACACGGGAAGTAACGGGGGCGGGAACAACGGCAAGCCCTGTAAGACCTTCCATGGGGCGTCGTTGATGTTAATTCGCCCCTCTACAATGTAGCCGTCGCGAACCGTCGGTTGGTTCACTCGCAAATAATGAATAAACCTCGATAAATCTGTGATTGCTGTTGGGTCAGGAGGCAAGGTCGTGGCATCTCTATATGGATCAAATCTGTTTCCGGTCAACGGGAGCGCCGTGAAATAATCAAACACCAACTGCCCCCACGGAATATTGAGCAATGTGCTCCCGTCCAATGGTTGAGCTCCGGCAGCGCCTTTCCAATCTTTTTGCGCCACCTGACCCGTATCAAACACCGGCATGTGACCGTTATCGACCTGCTGGACCTGAAGATCGCGATCAGCCTGAGTAATTAATCCGTCTCCGTTGCGATCAACAGGTGAACCAATCAAGTTACTATTAAACGAAGCTGTTGTCGTATTCGCATACCGCATCAGCAACAACATACTCCCCGTCGTCGGATACGCACTCTCCAAACCCATGTCATCCGTCATCGCATGAACCGGCGCGACAGCAAATCCAACTGAAGGATTGTCGATCTTCACGCCGGTATTAAACGCCCCGATGGTGTGACCGTTGGGATTGATGGCTACAAAATTATCCTCAGGATGCACATCGTCGCCCCCGGTCCCAATGACCCCATCGGCTCCACCGCTACGATGGTACATCGGAACCGTCACGCGCCATCCACCTGCATGAGATGGATCGTTGTCCCGCTGGAGAGATCCAGCGGTATTCCCGACACTGGGAAAACCTTCGGTAGGTAGTCCAATGTGCGCTTTTAACACAACTTCATCTAGTACAATCCATTCACTCGTACCCGGAACATAGTCTCTCACTAACTGGATTACGTCACCGCTGGACCAAGGCGGGTTCGCTCCAGGAAGAGTATCAACACCTTTTGGGGGTGATGCCGGGGGCAAGCCGGTATAGTTATTCGCGAAGTAGAGAATCCCCCCCGCCGGTACTATATTCCCAGCCAAAAAGGTCCAGAACACTACGCCAGTCGTTTGGTTCCGTAATCCGTAGGCAGGATTACTCCCCACCGGGGAAAGATCAATAGAAACACCGTGAGGATTCGTTAATTCAATTGCATACTGCCCAGTAACAGCGCCTGTTTTGTCCCAGTAAACTTCCGAGATATATGGTTGCTTTTCGATACCATAAAAGACTTTGCCGGTTCGAGAAACAACTCGTGTGGGTAAATCATATCCACCAGACCCGCCGGGAACCGGATTGGGAACGCTGGCCGGTCTGGCCGCACTATCATAGTCAGCGAAGTCGAAGAAGTTGGCGGTGAGTTGGGCGGCTTGGTCATTGATAGCATCATCTATTTGTAGCGCCGTCGGAGCACCGCTTAATCCCAAAGCTGCGATGTTGGTCACATTTCGCAGCATGACGGTGAAATAATCCTGAACCGTCTGGATTTCACGCTGCGTCGGATGATTGATATCCCCGATCGAATGCAATGCAAACTGAACTTTGCCGTGCTTTGGATCAAGTGGGTTATCGTTCGAATCCCTAATCACACCATAGTTGAAACCACTCACCTGCAACGCCGAGGGAACTTTGGGATGAAAGGTAACCGTTGATCCGTTATCAACGATTTCAAGAAATGAGCGATCCCCAACACCATTGGCCCGATTATATGGGGAGGGGCCGGGATTATAATTAAGATCAACCGCAGGATACATGGCCAACGCGGAATCATTGGGACTCAAGGTATTAGTATAAGTAATATCTCCGGCGATACCGCTAGGAACGAACTTCGGTAGATTTTGAGTCAGCAATCCTTGTGGTGTCGGACCACTGCCATCTGGATCGTAAAATCCATTCCTCATCAGCAGGTCGTCGGTGCTGGTGGTAGTGAGGAGGTGTTTGAGGTTGTAATTGTTGGAACCGTGATTCGGATCGTTCCAGGCCCACGGATTCATCCAACGGGCGAACCAATCGGCGTCAAATACGTTCCCGTCGGGGGAGTACGAAACACCCGGTTCATGCGGAACCGGATACCACAACAGATTCGAGGCAAAATTTATGGCGGTCATCTTCATCGGATCGATCAGCATTGCCTTGAAATTAAAAGATAGATCCAAAGGATTCATCAGCAGGGCGCGTCCGATCTTGAGTTCCGACGGGATCTCGGCGGAAACGAGCAATCCCCGATGTCGAAGCCACTCTTCG
>CAIVHJ010000012.1 GCA_903905665.1 uncultured Phycisphaerales bacterium | reverse complement strand
GCTCGAAGCCGCCCAACACACGGACGTTCCCATTCGTCCAATTGAGGTAATCAAAAATGAGGTGGAGCGCCTTTGCGGTGGAAAACCATCCGCTCCGAAATTCGGTGACAAAGTGGTGGCTGCCGTCAAATGGGTGGATGGAACCGTCATTGACTGTGTTAGGCAAGTACTCACCCCCCAAAACCAATGGAAACTCGAAGGCGCCGAGTGATTCGTCACTCCGTCGTGACTCACAGTCCATCTTGTGTATGTGATCTCATCTTCATGCCTCGATTTGAATTCGATATTTTCTGCTGAGGGTTCTTTCTGCAAAAAAAGAATTCACCCCAAATGATATCCTACCAAAACCACTAAAATCATGATGACACCTTGATGTCACCGACGCAGCATATCGAAGCAAAAAACTCAGCAATCGTCACTTGTTCTCCGATGAGCATATTGAAATCATAGGGGAGTTGTGATTCATTTCGGTTCTGATCGACGTAAGGCAAATTCCGTGGATTGCCACTTATGAACCAGTTTAAGTGTTCTACTGAATGGGGCCGATCCTGCGTGTTGCATGGGTAACGGTCCAACCCGAAATTCAAGAAGGGGACAATGTGATGAACATGACGATGGTTCCCGCGTCGGCGATTGAATCCCTCGCACCGGATATCCAGCCCTTCAGCCACGCCATCTGGGCTTTGGCGGATCATCTGAAGCAACCGGTACTCATTAGCGATTCATCGCACAGAATCGTTCACGCCAATTCGCAGGCGCTGGAACTGTGGGGACTCGACCGGTTGCAATTAGGCACGTACCGATTCAATCAGTTGATTCATCCGGTCGATCGTGCGACGTACGAAAGCGCCCAGACAAGCATCCAACTCGGCGAACCGGGGCGGCCCATGCGATTGCGATTGATCACTCCGGGCGGTCATTGTCAGATTGGTCAACTCGTCGTGACGCGCAGCGACGTCGGCAGCCAGTTGTTTTATACGCATGTGGTCGATTCGGTCGAGTCGCAGCAGCAAGAAGAACCTCCGGTACTCGATTCGGTTCATTCGTCCTTCAAGACCCAGTACGCAGTCGTGGTCAATACCCAGGGCTTGATCCTTGCCGCCAGTGAATTATTCAAGACGCTTGTCGGTGTTTCTCCCGATTCCTCGATCAACGGGGCGCCACTGGAGCGGTTCCTGCAAACCACCGAGACAATGCCTGCAGGTTCCAGCCTTTTCAATGCTCATCTCAGATGTTCGGGGAATCAGTTGCTGTCGGTTCAAGCCGAACGAACCGCCGCTCAATTCGAGGGACAGGCGTGCATGATGGTGCAACTCGCCAAGACTTCCAGTGTGATTTGGCGGACCATCGTTCGGCAGTACGCTTTGACACAGAGAGAATCCGACGTCGTATTGGCATTGTGTCAGGGTCAGCCGAGCGATCGTCTGGCGGCTCAGCTTCGTATCGCCCCGGCTACCGTGCGCACACACCTGCGGAATATCTTTACCAAGATGAACGTTAATTCCCGAATCGAGTTGGTTTGTACCGTCTTTCATCTTTTGGTGAACGACTTGAACGGCCCGCCGAGTTAACGATCAAAACAGCGTTCCATTGCATTAGGACGTTCCTGCCGGATAACATATCCGCTATGGCCCATGACGAGGCGGATCGCTATTTGATTGATCAGGTACGCTCGGGTCATGCTTCGGCGTGGCAACAGATCATCCAGCGCTATCAAGGTCGGTTGTTGGCCTATGCCCGTTCACGCATCGCCTCTTTTGCCGATGCCGAAGACACCGTTCAGGAGGCCTTGATCGGTTTCCTTCAAAGTCTCCCCCGTTTTGACATAAACCGGTCGCTTGAGACGTTCCTTTTCACTATTCTGCGTTATAAGATCACCGATTATCTTCGCGCGAGGCGGTCCGGTACCCGCGGGAAAGAATCAGCAGCCGAAGACTGGTGGGAAGAAACCACGCCCTCCCATGATGAATCGCCCAGCGGACACGCCGTCGTGGCCGAAATGTATCAGACCCAGGTGGAGGTTCTGACCGGTCTTCTACGACATTTGATTGCGGAACTCCGCGATAGAAACGCTTTTGAGGATTTACAGATCATTGAGTTGCTGTTTTATGCCGGACTTCGCAATTGTACAGCGGCGGAGATTTTGGGTCTGGATGAGAAACACATTGCCGGCGTGAAGTATCGGGCCATTCTCAAAATTCAGAAGTACCTTCAGGAATCCGATTCAGTTCGACTGACGAATCCGGATGAGATCCAGACCGAAGCGACCGTCTGTCGCGTGTGGCGAGAACAACGCCTGACTTGCTTGAAACGCAGCACACTGGGACAACACATGCTGGGGGTGCTCGAAGAACCCTGGTTTACCTACACGCAGTTTCACCTGGATATCGTGGCATGCCCGATGTGTTTGGCTAATCTGGCTGATCTTCAGGCCGAAGATCACCCTCCGGCCGTCCAGGACTCCGCCCAGCGGTTCTTCAACACGAGCGTCGGCTTCTTATCACAACGCTCAACACGTCCGGAATAAAATCACCCAATGAGCTTTTGGACGGTGACTTTCTTCAGGAGAGACCGGGTGAAACCCGCCGAATCTCGGCAGAGTCCCTCGACGATCTTCTTGGCGCGGCTGGCCCCGGTGATTTCGCGTCGGGCGGAAATCTCCCCGGTGATGGGCCCTTCCACCGCTTCCACGATGTCCAGCACCGTGGTCTGGGATGCGGATTTCCTCATCTGAAAACCGCCGGTTCTCCCCCGCTCGCTGATCAGCACCTGAGCCTTGACCAGCTGCTGAAGAATCTTCAACAGGTACTCCAGGGGGATCCCATAATTCCTGGCGATTTCATGCCCCTGAACGGGTTTTGATTTTTTCTGCTGCGCGATGTACAAAACCGCAAACACTGCATAGGTTGTCGCTTTTCCCAAACGCATTGCTCGTTCTCTCTTCTTTCCAAAAAATAAATGATTCGAGAAACCATTCCCGAAAACGTCAATATGCTACACGATTATAGTGGACCCTGACAACTACCGCGAGTAATTTTCTGTTTTTATGAAGACCCGGCCGGCCGGCCTCTACGTCCGTTCACTATGCCTGATAAGACAATTCAAACTTCCTACCGTTTCCATAAATGATCCATCCAGGGCGGTGACAAAAGATGTGCACAATTC
This sequence comes from uncultured Phycisphaerales bacterium, assembly GCA_903905665.1. Lineage (GTDB taxonomy): Bacteria > Planctomycetota > Phycisphaerae > UBA1845 > CAIVHJ01 > CAIVHJ01. The sequence goes on along the minus strand of CAIVHJ010000012.1, from coordinate 5,609 downwards.
GGGTCTGAAACTGCATTTATAGAGAATCTGAGTTTAGTTTTTCTGTTATTACCTCGATTTATGAACAAATGTTTCAAATCAGGGCTGTTCAGAAAACCAAATCCTGCAAGGGGCTATGTTGCAGAACGGTTGATGCAAAATCCCGAAACACAATCAGCAAAAAAAAGAAAAACCGATCCGTCTATTACGCTCTGTTTGCACTCAGGCCAAAGCGCAGGAATGTCACTTTCACCGTCAATCATCCGTCCATGTTTGTCTTGAACCTGTTTGTTAACTCATCCATCCTCACCGGTTTTCATGTTTTGACCTATCGGACGGTAATGGCCCAATCGTGTCGGTCACAAAGGCTTGGGTGGTGCGGTTTGCATTGGTGACGTTTGTATCGAACATTTTGGTAGGAGGCATTCGCCGTAGCGGAGCAATGGTTTGCTGCATCGAGTATTTGTGTGCATCATTCTGGCGGGAGCGTTCGGATGTCAATCGCCGGACGCTTCGCGCTATCAATTGGCCGGCTATCCCGCCGAGGTTCAGCCGACGGTTGAAGCAACGCGCACGGCGCATCAGTTGGAAGATCGCAACGGCGGCGTCTTTGACAACGAAGCGATCCTTCGAAATCTGCATCGAATTGCCGTTTCGCTTCAACGCAGGACCGCACCGCAAAGGGAAAATTGGAAGGTTCAAATCCTCAATACAGACAAGGTTAACGGGTTTGGGCTTCCGAACGGTTCCATTTATTTGACCCGCGGGTTATATCAGATGATTCAATACGATGACGATCTGATCGCCGCCGTAATCGCGCATGAAATGGCGCATCTGGAAGCCGGAGACTGTTATAAAGAACCCCCAAAGACTAAGGATGAGGCGCTTCGCCGAGAAATCTGCGCAGACTTACGCGCCGCCGATTTTCTTCGCGCGGCCGGTTACAACCCGCAATCGCTGGTCGAACTCCTGTCCATCATCGAGCAGCATCAACCCGCCGGCTGGGCCCAGATTCGTCAAAATGCCATCTCGCAAACACTTTCAATGGCTCCCTGATTGACAGATCATATCCGAACAGTGGTGCGGCTGCTGCACATGGAATAACACCTCGCATCCCAGTGCCCACCAAATTCTATCGACTCCACAAGTCGGTCCCCAAACAATATAATGGCACGCATGAAAACCATCGCGAACATCAAGGACCTTCGGAATTACGTCGGAAAAGAAGTCACTTTGCAGGGATGGGCGTACAACGTTCGTTCGAGCGGGAAGATTGTGTTTCTGCTCGTGCGCGACGGGACAGGGTTGTGCCAGTGCGTCGTTGAAAAAAACGAGCGCACCGAATCGTTCTTTGAGACCGTCAAAAAATTACCGCTGGAATCCTCGCTGGAAATCACCGGTGTCGTTCGGGCGGACGAGCGCGCCGAGGGGGGACACGAACTGCAGGTCACGGGATTCAAACTGGTTCAGGCCAGCCCGGAGTATCCGATCACTCCGAAAGCGCACGGCATCGAATTTTTGATGAAGCATCGACATTTGTGGTTCCGATCGCGGCGGCAACATGCCATTCTGCGGATTCGCCACACCCTTGTGGATGCCATTCGGCGGTTTTTTAACGACAACGGTTATATCAACATCGACACGCCGATTTTTACTCCGGCGGCCGGTGAAGGGGTGAGCACGCTTTTTCAGGTGGATTATTTCGGCGAGCCGGTTTATCTCGCCCAGACGGGGCAACTTTACGTGGAAGCTGCGTGCATGGCCCATGGCAAGGTGTATTGCTTCGGACCGACGTTCCGCGCCGAAAAATCCAAGACCCGCCGTCACCTCACCGAATTTTGGATGGTTGAGCCGGAGATCGCATTTGCCGAACTCGACGAAGTGATTGCCGTGGCGGAGGATTTTATCCTCAGCATCAAGGACCGCGTACTTCGCGACAATCGGGCTGAACTCGAATTCCTCGGACGTGATCTGAAGGCGCTGGAGAACATCCAAAGACCGTTCGTCCGATTGAGTTATTCGGATGCCGTTGATTTGCTCCACGGCGACAAAGCCCGTCAATTGCTCGAAAAAGACCTCAACGACAAAAATGTCCGATTGAGCCAACTCGAAAAGGAACTGGGGACACTCGTCGAGCTGCAAAAATCAGCCGCCAAACAGTGGGAAAAAGACAAAGCCGCCCAGCGGGAGATTGAAATCCGGGAAGATTTGGAAGAACTCCGCGAACAACTGAAAAACATTCCCCACCACCTGGAACTCGCCCGGAATTTTGAATGGGGCGGGGATTTGGGCGGTTCGGACGAAACGATCATTTCGCGTCTCCACGACCAACCGGTGTTCTGCACGCACTATCCGCGCGCGGTCAAAGCCTTTTACATGAAAGTCAATAAGGACGACCCGCGACTGGTCAACAACTTCGACTTGCTCGCTCCGGAGGGTTTCGGTGAGATCATCGGCGGTTCTCAGCGCGAAGACGACTACGACATGTTGCTTACCAAGATCAAAGAAGAGAATCTGCCCGTCGAACCCTATGAGTGGTATCTGGACCTGCGTCGGTATGGCAGCGTGCCCCATGGCGGATTCGGACTGGGCGTGGAACGGACCTTGTGCTGGCTTTGCGGTCTCAAGCACATCCGAGAAGCCATCCCCTACGCCCGAATGATGGGCAAAATCTATCCGTAAGCAAAAATCTCGCGATCACGGCGAGGTCTGATGTTGGATTCAGGTCGCCGCGACATCGATCGTCACTGTGAAAGTTTGCGCTGCCTCGCCGCCGCCCGGTGGTACATAATCGAGACGCAAGGTGGTCGTGCCTGCCTGCTGGGCGGTGAAAGTCCATTTTTCATAACCGGGCGTTCCGGGCTGACTATCTTCGGGACGGCCGAAGTGTTCGTTGGCGGTACCCGCTACCACGGTAGTATCCAGTTCCCCCACTTGCCACGAGTATCCCGTTGAAGCATTGGACGTCAAGTTAACCTGAATGACATCCCCCACGTGAGCGGTCACATTGCCTCCGTCATCCGCCGAAGATAATACCGTCCCTCCGGCAATCTGATCCGTGACGTTGAATGTGCAGGTCGCCGGCTCAGAGAAAATCGTCGACGAAACCGTCACTGTTACGCTGCCTGTTGCCTGTGGAACCAGAATGATACTCCCTTCTCCGGAAGAAAGAACGTCTGCTGCCTCGGCGGGTTCCACCGTGGCATCCCAGATCAAATCGAATACTTCAGGATTCGACGAAACACCCAGATACACCAGCTGACCCACCTGAACATCTGACTCCGGACAGTTCGTGATGATCAGCCGAGACTGCCCTACGCCGGAACACCCACACCACATCATCAACGCACAGAATGGAATCCACTTCCAGTTTCGAACCCATTGGTTTTTCATCATTTTGCTCCTGCATAAAACGAAAAGTAGTTGTTATCCGAAACGACCGCGTTGGCGGGCTGCTTTGTCCGCCGGCGGAAGCGACAACTGCAAATCTCCGATGTAACCCTTCTGCTGAAAACAGGACAGCGTTTCTTCGACGGTGGCAAAAATGTGGGCAAAATTTATCCGTAAGCCAAAATCTCGCGATCACGGCGAGGTCTGATGGTGGATTCAGGTCGCTGCGACATCGATCGTCACCGTGAAAGTTTGCGCTGCATCGCCGCCGTCCGGTGGAAGATAGTCGAGACGCAAGGTGGTCGTGCCTGCCTGCTGGGCGGTGAAAGTCCATTTTTCATAACCGGGCGTTCCGGGCGGACTCCCTTCGGGTGGGCTGACGTATTCGTTGGCGGTATTGTCCACCACGGTGGTGTCCAGTTCCCCCACTTGCCACGAGTATCCCGTCGAAGCATTGGATGTCAGATTGACCTGAATGACATCCCCCACGTGGGCGGTCACATTAGCGCCGTCATCCAGCGACGACAGCACGGTTCCTCCGGGAATCTGATCCGTCACATGGAACGTGCATATCGCCGGCTCAATTCCGTATTCCGGCGGAGGCGAAGCCATCACCGTCACGTTGCCCGTTGCCTGTGGAACCAGAATGATTCTACCCGAAAAATTATCTGATGAAAGAATGTCTGCCGCACCAGCGGGTTCTACCGTCGTATCCCACCCCAGATCAAATACTACGACATTCTTGAACAAGACATCGACATCCAAATAAACCAGTTGACCTACCTGAACATCCGACTCCGGACAATTCGTGATAACCAACTGATCGATGGGCTGATTGCCGTCGGAACATCCACACCACATCATCAACGCAATGAACGAGATCCATTTCCAGTTTCGAACCCATTGTGTTTTCATCGTTTTGCTCCTGCATAAGGCGAAAGTAGTTGCTATCCGAAACGTCCGCGCTGGCGGGCTGCTTTGTCCGCCGGCGGAAGCGACAACTGCAAATCTCCGATGTAACCCTTCTGCTGAAAACAGGACAGCGTTTCTTCAATGGTGGCAAAAATGTGGGTAGCCGTCTCGGTCACAAACGGCGACGGTTCGACCTTCGGCCGCCAGACCACATACACTTCCTTGGTGGTCTCGAAGGCGTGCTGGAGTTCCCGTTCGACCCCGCTGGACAATCCCGGTTTACCCGACGGCAACTCCGGAATGTAGCTCACGATCATGTCCGCCTGGTCGATGAGTTCGAAATCGCGGGCGTAAATCTGCCCGTCGATATCCGGAGCGATTCGAGACACTTCGTGGGCGTCGAATTCGACGTTCCGGTTGTGAATGTTCAGCGCGAACTTGCTTTCGCCGTTTTGGATGGCCTGTCCGGCGTAAAACAGCAGCCGTTTTTCGTCCACATCCCCCGGATCGAACGTGATGAAATGCTCGTTGAGGGCGTCGCGGAACCGATCGATTTCCGCCAATACTTCCGGCATGTCCATCACGTGGGTCATGGGGAACGACGGATAGACGCGTTTGCGATGGGGTTCAAAAATAAGCCGATAAAGCGATTCGATGGTGTTGCGTTCGACCCCGTGGGCGAAGACGTACGAGCAACCATGACCGCGAAGTGACCGGGCGAGACATTTCGTCACCACCATCTCCTCCTCACGCCAAACAAGGATGTCCTTGAGCGTGTGGCGGATGTTGTGTTCGCGGGTGAGGCGTTCGTGGACGGCATCCACGTTGTCCACCAGCGTGATGTATAGATCGGCGTTGAGTTCCTCCATCTGGTCCTGATCGTAGGCGGGGAACAATCCGTGTTTCCAGCGAAACGTAGCGTGCGTGTTGATAATGAGATTCTCTTCGCGGGCGCTCATCGCGATCAGGTCTTTGAAAACGCTGCGGCGAAGCGAATCGAGCCGGGCGCGGGGGAGATCAAGAATGCGTCCGGGAACGATGTCCGGCGCTTCGGCGTACATGAGGTCCCCGACGTGGCAGAGCGTGACGTGGTGGCCGCGCTGTTCCGCCAAACGTTGGAGTTGCTCTAGGTAGGGTTTCTTGTCCAGTCCGACCTGACCCGTGACGACGACTCGTTTGCCCGAATGCGGGGGGTCCTGAAATAACCGTGGTGCCATCATAGTGAACCTCGCTTCTGTAAGATGATGGTCATAGAATATCCTCAGATATGCATAAATTCAAAGCCATCTTTTGGGTGGTGGCGGGAATGGGTCTGGCGGCGGCGGGTT
>CAIVHJ010000011.1 GCA_903905665.1 uncultured Phycisphaerales bacterium | reverse complement strand
GAATCCCAAAGCCCCGAACAAGAAGCAGCGGGATGTGCTGGTCGTAGCCAGCAAAGTGAAAGCCTACATGCGAAGCAGGAACATGAACACGGCAGCCGAAACGATTCAAACCGTGTCGGACCAGGTGTATTCCCTTCTGGATGAAGCCATTTGTCGCACGCAGGCCAACAGCCGCAAGACCGTCAAGAGCCACGATGTTTGATGAAAGTTTTGCACGGTTCGGCTCGACACAATCAAACGAGCAGAGTCAACACACTCTGCTCGTTTGTTTTTTTACGGCGATTCAGAATCGGGCTGATCGGATGAAGGTGTCGGCGAATCGGGACGAGAAAAATGTTCGGTGGAACTCGACGACGGTTCGTCAATCCACCGGAAGGAAATATCCGGAACCAGGGCCCGTTCGCAATAAGGGCAAATGATATCTGCTTTCACGTCTTTCCATGCCTCCCGTGGAACGCGGACCAATCGAATGTGAAGTCGTCCTGACGAATCCGGCGCATATCGGAGTTGCAGGACCATCGCGCCGTGTTTGGAACACTGGAACGACCAGCAGGGCCAGGCGCGGGTGTCGTCGCCGGCCTGTTCGCAGGAAATCGAATGGTCCGACAGAGGCGCCGTGAATCGATATCCGCTGTCGCAGAGATAGGGCGAAGGGATTTTGGAAATCGGCCGTTGAACGGCGAGGGTGGGGGTTGTGGTGGTCCAGAGCATCCAGCCATACCACACCACGAGCGATGTAGCCGCCGCCACTGCGATGCTCAAAAGCGGTTTTCGATCATGGTTTTTGATTCGGATTCGAGCCATTGGGAGCCTCGGATTCACCGTTTGATGCATTAGGACTGCGGGGATAAGGTCCGGTCCACCAGTACAACTGACTGGCTGAAAAATCGTAATGGGCCGCCTTGAACACGTTGCAAAACGTGCAGTTACCGGCGGCACAGTCGTCGTAATAAGGTTCGACAGACCGGCCGGCTATTTTGCGCACGTCGTGTTGTACCGTTGCGCTGCCTCCGATCGTCATCAAATTGATGCATCCGTTGTGCCGCCCGCTCAACCACGACGGCGGCGACGTGACCATTCCCATTCGAAAACCGTCGGCGGCGGGTAAAGTACCGTTGTCCCGAAACCGGGCAATTGTTTCCTGTCGCGGGGACGAGGTTTCAGAGAATCGGTTGGGATCCAGGTCGGGTCCGCGGTCAGCCAACAAAATCGTACATTCGGGTCTTGAGGGTTGCCTGCGAAATTCCGGATGATCCGTCGGCGAACAATAATAATCCCGCCAGGTCAGGAGGTTCAATCCATAACTCGGAGCAACCGTCACCTGGTTTCGGAAAAACTCCGTAGCGCTGTCCCGGCGACGCGGGGCATTGGGATCGCTGGGGCAACAGAACGTCTGAACGTCGGTCACGTATTGTTTGTCGGTGAGCGGTTCGATCCACGGATTGGAGTCGCGAAGGAGTCCGGCGGGTGTTTGAATCTGACGGATAGGCCACCAACCTTCGTTGTCGCCGCGATACATATAAAGGGCGCGATGAATCCGGCTGATGTTTTCGGCGCACAGCGATGCTCGACCATGCTCCATTTGTCGTTGCAGCAGTGGAATCCCGATCGTCAGCAGAATCATCATCAAAACGGCCGTCAGAACGATCTGGAACAGAGTCGTTCCCCGCCGGTGGGTGGACGCTTCGGGATGGGCGAACATTTTGAAAGTCGAAAATTTCACGTCTCTGAGCCTCGACGAAGTTGCGGAAGTCGGTTCCTTCACCATTTCTCCAGTGTAATCATATTTTTACGCTTCGGACAGGTGTATGTCGTGGTCCACTTTGGATCATCGCACGCCATCGGTTAAGGTGCCCCACTCAGTCCATGAGCGGAGACCGCATGTCTCGTGAGAGGTGACGTTTGCGATTAAGATGGGCATAATGATGGGGTCTGACGGTAAGGCGATATTCCGGTGTTCCAGTGGATCGTTTCGCCACAACCTAGGAACGATTGAAGCGAGCGACGTACGCAGGGTCTGTATGCAGGCGATTGTCTATCAACCTTCGGTGGTTCGTTGGGTGATGTGCAAAGCACTGGGTGCGTTATATCCGGCGGCGCATTGGAGCGCGCTGTCCGGATTGCGGCTTGCGGAGGTTCCCGTGCCGAAGCTGCCGGGTCCGCGATGGGTACGACTGCGAACGATTCTGGGGGGAATCTGCGGGACCGATTTGTCGATCATTTTGCAAAGGGATCATCCGGCGTCGTATCTTCAGGGGCAAGTCAGCTTCCCGCTGATTTTGGGGCATGAGAATGT
>CAIVHJ010000010.1 GCA_903905665.1 uncultured Phycisphaerales bacterium | reverse complement strand
TAGTCCAGGCGCAGCACCTGCTCGATGCGCGCCTGGGTTTCGCGGTTGGTGTGCTCAGTGAGCGGACGCCAGCTCAATTTTTGATTTACGATTGACGATTGCAGATCGCCGCCTTCGGCGATTTGAAACTCCAGCGTTGTGCCTTTGCCCCGCGGCAAACTGCGCAGCACACGGTAGATATTGCTTTCATAAGCAAACGTAAAGGCTACCTCAGCAGCCGCAGACTGCAAGTTGACGACCGACTCATCCCGCTTGCGCGCCTGGCCGAATAGCGCCCAGGTCATCGCATCCAGCAGCGAGGATTTACCTGCGCCGTTTTCGCCTGATATACAGGCCAGGTCGAAGCCGCTGAAGTCCACTTCGACGGGGTCGCGGTAGGAAAGAAAGCCGGAAAGTTTCAGGCGCAGGGGAATCACAGACCTATTTTACTGCTTCTTGCATAAATCCATGATCTTTCCTGGATCGAATTGGGGGTTTGGGATTCCCAGGTTTTCCCAAGGTACTGCGTACTTTGCAGTGGCCCTTGTGAAAGTCCTGGGTCCAGAGTCCATTGTTGTCAGAGCACGGCTTTCACAAAGTAGGTAAAACGAAGCGATCTTCTCCAGTAAACTTGGGGTGACGAAACCGACCAAGGCACCGGAGAAGATCAATATGGATTATACCCAGCAGAAGCAATATGAGCATGGATTCGTATTTGAGATTGGGAGTTTGTACGACTACTTATTGAAGATCAAAGACACGCGGAAGGCAAAAGGGAAGCGGTATTCGTTGATCAGTCTGCTGGTTCTGATGCTGCTTGCCAAACTGGGAGGAGAAGATAAACCGAGTGGTATGGCGGAATGGATCTGTAATCGAAAGGAGTTGTGGGTCAGATACGAGATTCTGGCACAGCCCAAGACAGCAAGCCACATGACCTATCGGCGGGTACTGAAGAAGATGATCTCGCCTGAAGCGTTTGAGAAATTGGTGCAGGCCTATCATCGGCACAGGTTGAAGGCCGAGCAAGAAATGGTGATCAGCATCGATGGGAAAAGCATGCGTGGGACGATACCCTATGGAGAGCAAAGAGGTGTGCATTTGTTAGCAGCATATGTTCCTGGGCAAGGCTTGGTTTTGGCACAAGCCGAGGTAGATAAGAAGGAAAATGAGATTGTAGTAGCCCCCAGGATCGTGTCTGAGTTGGTTTTGAGCGGTGCAATTATCGTTGCGGATGCGATGCACGCCCAAAAAACCTTTTCCAATCAGGTGGTGGAAGCAGGAGCAGACTTTGTTTGGACAGTGAAAGGCAATCAATCCCGGACACGCTGGGCGATTGAAAAACTGTTTGTTCATGAAGTCTGCAACCTGCAAAAGGGTACCCGGCTCTCCAAAGATGTTCAAATGGCCGTAGATGTCACCAAGCAACATGGACGGGTTGAGCAAAGAACAATCCTGACCAGTACTCAATTGAACGAATACTTGGATTGGCCGCACGTGGCTCAGGTGATTCGGATTGAACGAGTTGTGAACCATACTCACCCCTTGGGAAGAACCCGCGAGATCATGTATGGCCTGACTAGCTTATCGCCTGAACGAGCCAGCCCAGATAAGATATTAGCGTTGTTTCGAGAGTATTGGAAAATCGAAAGCGGCTTGCATTACCGCCGAGACGTTACTTTGCAAGAAGACGCAACCCGTTTTACAGACGAAAAGGCTGCTCACAACATGGCTATTCTGAATAACTTGGTGATCGGACTTTGCCTTTCTAATGGCCTTTCCAATCTGGCAAGTGCGCGTCGCTATTTTGATGCTCATCCCAAGGCCGCTTTGGATATGCTCGTTTCTGACCTTTCCTCGACTTTGTGAAAGCCGTGCTTTGGGAATCGCCGTGGTGGGGTAATCAGGGTATGCCGGTCTCTGGATCGGGAGGCGGGGTGAAGTCGTAGCCAGCGTATCCATGGAATGAAAAATACGTGATCTGTCCCGGAAGGATTTGAATATTGACTATTCTGTTCAATGCAGCGTAAGGGATGTTGAGTTCATAAACACCTTCTGGCAAGTCGCCCAGAACCACATTTTCATTATAATACGTGTCACAGTTAGCAGTCGACGGGCCATAAGTCATGACTGAATACTGCTTCTCTGTATCGATAGATTTTAGCAGAACCAGATATGAATCCAGCCGTTCTCCGTACGTACTCGTCACCCGGCCAACTAGGACGCCATATCCCTGCGGAGGTGATACCCACAATTCCGGGTTGCG
>CAIVHJ010000009.1 GCA_903905665.1 uncultured Phycisphaerales bacterium | reverse complement strand
CGTCTGGGGACAAGAGGTTCCACCCCCCGAACAGTCGTTACAGGCACGGGTCGATCCACGCGTGGAGTTGATGTCGATCATTTTCCGGTTGGCGGGCAACCCGGAATACAACATGGACAATTCGAAGTCGCCCTACAGCGACGAAGTGGAAAAACAGTTCGGTCTGTTTCGTAATCATCCCGCCGTACAGACCGCCCGACAATTGCGCAGCCAGCATGGCGTGAGTTATGACGCCGTGATGAGCATGGCGGTTCACCTCACGGACGCCATCGGGTTGCAGGAAAAAATCCCGTTTGACCAGAAACCTCAGCGGCTGGATCAACGTTGGCCGCTCGAAGAGACCCGTCGATTTCTCACCCAGGCCCGACAATTCGTCAAGGACAGCGGATTCGAAAACTTCTGCACCGATCACCGAAAGTTCTTTGATGACTGCGGCAAACGGCTGACCGCTCAGCTCGCCAAGGGCAATTATGTCCAGTGGTTTGACAAATTCTTCGGGCAACGTCCCCGGGCCAGTTATGAAGTCTATGTCGGGTTGCTCAACGGTGGCGGGTGTTATGGTGTGGGGATTCGATATCGCGACGGAAAAGAGGAGATCACGCCCGTCATCGGCGCTTACGAGTTCGACTCGCAGGGCCTTGCGGTTTTCGACGACAGAATCAACGAAACCATCGTCCATGAATTCTGCCATTCCTACACCAATGCCTATGTGGACAAACATGCCGACGAACTCCAGAAGGCGGGCGAACGAATTTACCAGCAGTGTGCCGACGAGATGAAGTCGCAGGCCTACGGGACCTGGAAAACCGTGATATACGAATCGATGGTTCGGGCCTGTACGGTACGGTATGTTCTGGCGACGGACGGGAAGAAAGCGGCGGATCGGGTCATCAAGGATCAGCGGGAATGGGGTTTCGAGTGGGTGGGTGAACTGGCGGATGTGTTGGGTGACTACGAAAGCAACCGGCAGCAGTATCCCGATCTGGAAGCGTTCATGCCCCGCATTGTAAAGTTTTTCAACATCTACGCAGACCAATATGGGAAAAAGACCGAAAAACTTCCTCATGTGGTCCAAATGGTTCCCGCCAACGGTATGACGGACGTGGACCCGAAGATCACCGAGATTCGCATCACTTTCAGTTGTCCGATGCGCGACAAGTCGTGGTCGGTGGTCGGCGGAGGACCAAACTTCCCTGAAATCGCCGGCGACATTTCCTATGACGCCGATCGCAAGATTCTGACCATCCCCGTGAAACTCAAACCCAGTTGGGAATATGAATTCTGGCTTAATCGCGGCAAGTTCGACAGTTTTCAGAGTGACAGCGGCGAACGTCTCAAACCCGTGCATGTAACGTTCAAAACTCGAGCCGCTGGATCCTGAGGAAATGTGCGCGATCACAACGAATCAACACCTCTTTCAATAAAGGAATGACGACCATGAAACGAAACAATTTGTGGTGGAGCGTTGGTCTTCTGCTAAGTTTGGCCGGTCTGGCCCGGGCGGACGTTCGGTTGCCTGCGGTAATCGGCGACAATATGGTGTTGCAGCAAAGCACCGAAACCCCGATCTGGGGATGGGCAGATGCCAATGAGGAAGTGACGGTCAAGGGAAGTTGGAACGCGGAGTCGCGTTCGATCAAAGCGGGCGCCGACGGAAAATGGCGAGTCAAATTACCGACAGCATCCGCCGGGGGGCCCTTCACGATCACCGTGACGGCGCACAACACGATCACGCTTGAAAACGTCATGCTGGGCGAGGTGTGGCTTTGCTCGGGACAGTCGAACATGGAGTGGACGATTGGACCGGGCGTCGGTCCCGGCTTGGACAATTCCGCCGAGGAAATCAAAAACGCTCAATATCCTCAGATTCGGCTTTTCAAGGTGGATCGAACCCGCGCCGACAAGCCGGCGGACAACTGCCCGGCAAAATGGCAGGTGTGCTCGCCGGAAACCATCGGGCCGACGTCGGCCACGGCGTATTTCTTCGGTCGTCGTTTGTATCAGGAATTGAATGTTCCGATCGGCTTGCTCGAATCCAGTTGGGGCGGAACCGAAGTCGAACTCTGGATGAGCGAACCCGCCATGCGGCAAATTTCCGACCTCGTCGCCACGATGGACCGGACCGGCGATAAGCCCGCCCACTCCGTTTTGTACAACGGCATGATCGCTCCGCTGATTCCGTACGCCATCCGGGGCGCAATCTGGTATCAGGGCGAATCGAATGTAATCCGGGCGCGTCAGTACCGGACTTCTTTTCCAGCCATGATTCAGAATTGGCGCCGCGACTGGGGGCAGGGGGATTTTCCGTTCTATTTTGTTCAGATCGCACCGTTCGATTATCGCCGCCTGGGCGATGCCTGGGCCGACCGCAGTCCGGAATTGCGCGAGGCACAGTGCCTGAGTCTGTCAGTTCCCAATACGGGCATGGCGGTCGTGAGCGACACCGCCACGGATGTGAAAAACATTCACCCCGGCAACAAACAGGAAGCGGGCGCCCGTTTGGCGCTGTGGGCGCTCGCCAAAACTTATGGCCAATCGAAATTGGTTTATTCGGGACCGATATACAAAGAGATGAAGGTGGAGGGGGATAAAATTCGGATTCGCTTCGATCACGTGGGGGGCGGAATGGTCGCAAAAGGTGAATCCCTGACGGATTTCGTCATCGCGGGGACCGATCGTAAATTCGTGCCCGCCCAGGCCAGGATCGACGGCGACACAGTCGTGGTCTCGTCACCGGAAGTTGCGGAACCGGTGGCGGTGCGTTTCGGCTGGTCGGATATCGCCGTCCCCAATCTGTTCAACAAAGAAGGCCTGCCGGCTTCGCCGTTTCGCACCGACGACTGGCCCGGCCTGACCGACGAAACGAAATGGTGACGATGCCGATGGGAATCCTCCCAAACGGCGCGGATGGACTGTATCCTCGACCTCGGCGATCAAGGAAAACAAAGCATGTGTCGCAAAATTGCTCTGCTTGTTGTGGCTGTGGTGTTCTTCGCATTACTCGGTTTGCGAATCGCTGAGGATATTCTTCAGACTCCGATGAAATTTTCCTTCGCCACCGCGAAAAGCGAGTATCGATTGGACATCAAGAATCATTGCCTCATGCTGGGTCGGCTTGCTGATATGGACCTGCAAATCACCAAGGATGTCGAAGAGAAGATGAATGGTCTTTCCAAGCAGATGAAGAATTCACTTGGATCGGGTATGAAGATGACGATGTCACTCTCTACATCAGTGATTGGAGGCGCGACGACGGCTGCCGACAAGATGACCCGCCAAGGATGGTTGCCGGGAATTGGGGTCAGCGGAGGATCGTGGTCGTTCATCCTTCCGGTGTATATTCCGGTTACGATTTTCGGTGCGTTATTGTTGTATATGCTGCATGGGGTCTATTTTCGATATCTGCGGCATAAACTGGGATTGTGCGAGCGGTGCGGTTACGACCTGCGCGGCCAGACGGAAGCCCGTTGTCCCGAATGCGGAACACCGTTCGACGAAAAACTGCTTCGCGTCGAAGAACCGGCGTCGTTAACGAAGTGATTGTCTTTGTGCTGAATGCGACTCTTGATGGGAGTATAAACCATGGGATTATTCTGGGATTTGATTCAGCAAAGCCAGATTTCCGAACAAAAGCAGAAATCCACTGATCTGGATTCGCGGGTCCGGCGGCTGGAGGGTGAACTACAACGCACCCAGCAGGTCGTGCACGATCTCGTGACGCTGCTGGAGCAGAAGTTCGGCCAAGACATCGACCGCGACGGCCGAATCGGTTAAAGCGCTTTAAGTATGGATTTATAGGAGACTCCCATGTACGAGCATCGCAGCCAGCCCTTGCTTCCTCGGTTTCTTTTTGTTCTGCGTATGTTTCGGCATGGCTTATTGGCGCTCGTGCTGTTATTCGTGTCGCTTTGCATGGGTGTGGCAGGTTATCACTGGACGGAAAACATGCCGTGGATTGACGCTTTCTTAAACGCCTCCATGATTCTGGGCGGAATGGGACCGGTCAACGAACTGCACACGGCCGCCGGCAAAATCTTCGCTTCCTGCTATGCGCTCTTTTCCGGAGCGATTTTCCTGGTGACGGCCGCCGTAATGATCGCGCCCATCGTGCATCGGTTTCTTCATCGTTTGCACCTGGATCGTAACCACTAACCTCAGCAGATGCAGGGTAGGTGATTCACCCACCATTTTGAAATCAGCGAACAGAATCGATTTGATGGCTGGGACTATGAGCCAACCCACATGAAGGAGTATCGATATGACATGTTTCAGACCATGCACATACCTCATACTGTTCATGTCGTGTGTCATGTTCGTTTTGACGGCATGTAGCGACCTGCGCGGCCAACAGGGTCCGCAAGGTGTTTCTGCCACGCTCTCGGTGACTGTGCCACCACAATCGGACGACGTAAGAACAACAAGCAGCCATGAATCGCCCAACAGACCAAGCCGCTTCGTCCGACTGGTTGTCGGGTGTGACACGATGACGTTCGAGGGGCGGGAGACGACGTGGGAGGAGTTGCCCGGCTTGCTCATGGAAATCCCCGACCGAGCGAACACCGTTCTGGAGCTGGCTTCCTCGGAGGACGTCACGACCTCGGGCCCAGAACAAGCTCAGGAGTTGACCGAGGACTCGAAGCCCCGGGCTTCGCGCCTCGCGCACGAGCACGGGTTTGCGGACCTGAGCGAGATTGGCACCCGCATGCTCGGCTCGCGGGGCACGGCTCGGTTCGAAGCACCGTTCGAATTCGACAAGGATATTCCCGTCACCCTGACGGCGGGTACGCTTGAACGGCCGGACATCATTACGGTGCACTCGATCCGCTTTGAGACCCGGGACGATCAGATCGTTCAGAGAATCGACGGCGTTCTGTTCTCATGGCCGCATACGGACTGGCGTTTCAGGATCGAGCTGCTCGACGGACAAGGCAACGTCGCAGGTCACACCGCATATAACCTGCATAACACCGGCCGAATCGAGACGGCACTGGCCGCCGCGCCTGGTGCCAGTGCCTGCGACTTCCAGCCCATCGGCTTCAGCGGCTTGACCGGAGCCGACAGGCCCGCCCGCTTCGTCATCGCCGTCGACCAGAAGCCGCTGGAGACGAAGACATTCACGCGCACGCATACGATCCGCGGTACCGTCATGGACGGCACACAGGACTTCTCCCCGGATCGTTTCACCAAGCTCGAACGCGCTGCGGCCTCCGGGTCGTGGGAGGAATGGGGACAGGCGTTCGCGGAAATAGTGCGCCCTCGGCCAGTGCCCAACCTTGTCATCACGCTGCGGGGCGAGTCGGTCACGAGAGAGGCCGTCACCGACGCAGAAGCGAAGTTTGAGTTTACCGGTCTGACAGGACCGACATTTGGTCCGTATGGCGGTATGATGACATGTGAAAGTTATGAGCTCTCCGCCGAAATGCCCGCACGGCCTTCCAGAACGGGGGAGAAGCGGATGGCGACCGCGAAGAGTGTGGTCACACTCGACGTTGACCGCTTCGTGAACCTGGAGCTTCGCGCGGATCTGATCAGCGTGACGGGCCGGATTACCGACACCCACGGCAAACCCGTTGCGGGCGCGAAGGTGACCGGGGAGCAGGAGGCCGACGGGTCGCAGGGTTTCGACCCGCACATCGTCTCGACCGTGTCCGGGGCCGACGGCACGTATGAATTGCGGGGGCTTGATCCGCCGAATCTCCGCAACATGGTGCGGTACCTGAACGGAGGGGATCCGACCGGCGAACTGGGACTAGTGATTCGTCATGACTCAATCTGCGGGTAATAATGCTGAATAGCCGATGTATTCTTGAAGATGTTGAAAGGACTTTGATCACCAGGCCATCAAGGAGGATCGGCGATGAAACGGT
>CAIVHJ010000008.1 GCA_903905665.1 uncultured Phycisphaerales bacterium | reverse complement strand
GGCGTATCGCGAGGACGGCCGACTGGTCGTGCGCGGCTCGCTGCAATGCCCGTATTTCGTGCTCAATGCTCTGACGCACCTGTTCCAGAGAGGTCGCGACGAAATCCGCGTTATTCAGACCCCGACGGGCGGCGCGTTTGGCGGGAAAGAGGATTTTCCGTCGCTGCTTGCGATTCACGCGGCGCTGTTATCTGAGAAGGCACAAACGCCGGTGAAGATCATCTATGATCGTCAGGAGGATATGGCTTGTACGACGAAGCGGCATCCGAGTTGGGTGCGTCATCGCACGGCGGTGGATCGGGACGGACGATTGAGTGCGATGGAGATTGAAGTCATCCTTGATGGCGGGGCCTATGTGACGTTGTCACCCGTGGTGTTGAGTCGGGGTTCGATTCACGCGGTGGGGGCCTATCATTGTGAAAACGTGAGCATTCATGGTGAAGTGCGTCTGACGAATTCACCGCCGTATGGCGCCTTTCGGGGTTTTGGTGCACCGCAGACGTTGTTTGCGCTGGAGCGTCATATCGATGTGATTGCCGATCAAATCGGTATCGATCCGATTGAGCTTCGTCGCCGAAATTTGCTGCGTCGAGGCCAGACCATGGCGACCGGACAAGTGTTTCAAAACGGTCCGGATTTGACTGTTTTGATGGACAGCGCTCTGAACCATGCATCATATCAGGAACGTCAAAGGCAACATGCAGTATTCAATTCGAAGCATCCGTACTTGCGTCGCGGGATGGGGGTGTCTTCGTTTTGTCACGGATCGGGATTTACCGGCAGCGGTGAAGTCTATTTGGCTTCGGAGGTTTATGTCGATGGGAAACCGGATGGTCGGGTGGAGGTGTTGACGGCGCAAACGGACATGGGGCAGGGGGCGGCGACGGTTTTGTCGCAGATTGCGGCGCAGCGATTGAATCTCCGGCACGACGAAGTATTCGTGGCTGTTCCCGATACGTCACGCGTTCCGAACAGCGGGCCCACCGTCGCCAGTCGAACAGTGATGGTGGTGGGTGGTTTGATTGAAAAAGCCTGCGACGATTTGCTTAAGCAGTTGAAAGTCAATCTCCATCATCGACGAGAATCTGTCGGAAAGTCCATTCGGACGTGGTACGAGAATCATCCCAATCAAACCTTGCGAGGTTTCGCCAAGTATACCAAACCCGATGCCATTCAGTGGGACGATGAGACTTATCGCGGTGATGCGTATGCCGATTACGCATGGGCGACCCACGTGGCGGAGGTGGAAGTGGATTTGCGGACGTATCAGGTTCGCGTGACGGACTATGTGGCGATGCAGGAGATCGGGAAAGTCGTGAATCCCACGTTGGCGCGGGGACAAATTCAGGGAGGCGTAGCGCAGGGGATCGGCTGGACGTTGTTTGAGGACGTGGTGTTGAAAGACGGGGCGATGCAGAATTCTCAGATGACTAATTATGCGATACCGACGGCGCTGGACCTTCCTCCGATTCGCGTGTTTTTTGAGGAGCATCCTTCGCTTTATGGTCCCAGCGGTGCGAAAGGGATCGGCGAGTTACCGGCGGACGGACCTGCTCCGGCGATCGTCAACGCCGTTTGTCGGGCGTTAAGAACATCCTTGAACGTGATTCCGCTTACGCCCGAACATCTGATGGAACGTCTGGAGGATCGCGCTCGTGGAAAAGTCTGAGATTACATTTACGCTTAACGGTCAAACGATCACGCGAAGGGTTTCACTCGACGCGCGTTTGCTGGATATGTTGCGTTATGATTGCGGTTGCACCGGAACGAAAGAGGGATGCGGGGAAGGGGAGTGCGGGGCGTGCACGGTTTTTCTGGATGGATTGCCGGTCAACTCGTGTCTGGTTCCGGCGTTTCAGGCGGACGGTCGTCGTGTCGAGACGATCGAATCCGTGACGGGGGATTTTCTTGAGAAATTGAATCAAACCGGAACGGCGCAGTGCGGGGCGTGTTCGCCCGGTGTGGTGATGTCGATTCGCTGGTTGCGGGAACATCCGGAGATCGCGGCGCGTGTCAATCTTCGCGAGTTCATGAGCGGGAATTTATGTCGATGCACGGGATATGACGGTATTGTGGCGGGTGCCCAAGCGGTGCTTCGAGAGAGCGAGGAGCCATGATATGCGTGTCTTGAGGCCGGCAACAGTGAACGAAGCGCTAGAGATGCTGGCAGGGGCGACGTCTGGGAACGGCGCGTTACTTCCTATTGCGGGTGCGACCGATTTGTTCGTATCGTGGCATCATCAGCCCAGGGGTGATATCGAGTTGCTCGATTTATCGCATCTGTGTTCCGAACTCCAGGGAATGCGCCTAACGCCGACGCACCTTGAGTTGGGAGCATTGACGACGTACTGGGATGTGATTTCGTCGTCGGAAGTGGCTGAGGCGTTTCCGCTGCTCGCGCAGGCGGCGCGGCAAGTAGGTGCGTTTCAGATTCAGACGCGCGGGACGTGGGCCGGGAACATCGCCAATGCTTCGCCGGCTGCTGACGGGGTTTTGGCTTTGATGGTCTATGATGCGACCGTCGTGCTGCGATCCCGTTTCGGTCAAAGCGAGCATCCGCTCGACCGGTACTATACGGGGTACAAACAAACCCTTCGTCAACCCGATCAACTGATCGTCGGAATTCGAGTGCCGCGACGAGTACGCGAGTTCGAATGGATTCACAAAGTGGGATCCCGCGCCGCGCAGACCATCACGAAAGTGGGCGTGGCGGTGGTCAAAGACGAGTGTGGATGGTGTGTGGTGGCCAACAGCGTCGCGCCGTACGTCTGTCGATGTCGTACACTGGAAGCAGTGCTGGGGAAAAATGCCACCTTCAACGGTCCTGACGAGATTCTCCGACTCCTTGCTGATAATATCGCGCCCATCGACGATATCCGTTCGACGGCCCGGTATCGCGCCACAGTGCTGAGTCGATTATTGTATTATTGGTTACTCGAACATCCGCACGGTGTAGGTACGATCTGACGCCGTTTCGATTACCTCGGTATTTATTGTGGTTCGAGGGGGGAGGCATCAGAGGGACATTCCACGAGTTTGGGAACGATTTGTCGTCGGGTTTGAATCAGTTCAGCAAGGATGCTGACGGCGATTTCGTTGACGGTGAACGCTTTGATGGGAAGACCAATGGGTGTGTGGACGCGACGGAGTTGCGGTTCCGGGACACCGGAATCGGCCAATCGCTGCAAAACAATTCCGGATTTGCGTCGGCTTCCGATCATGCCGACGTAGGCGGAGGGTCGTCGGATGACTGCGTCGAGGGCTTCGGCGTCATGGCGGTGACCGCGCGTGACGATAACGACGTAGCAACTTTCGTCGAGAGCGTAGTCCCGAAGCGTTTGCGCGATGTTACCGACACGGCACTGAACCGTGGACGGGAATCGATCCTGAGAAGCCATGTCGGCCCGATCATCCATGACGATGACGCGAAAATCCAGATCGACGGCCAGTCGAGCGACCGCCTGAGCCACATGCCCCGCTCCGGCGATCAGCAGGGTCGGCGGAACTTCGATATGAATGCGATATTCCATTGTCTGATGATGCGAAGTTACCGTGAGAGGGAAAGAGGTTGTTTCACGGCGATTGGCTGCTGAAACGGCGGCTCGAATCGAATCAAGTTGCAAGGGGCGTGCAAACGTAGCAATTGCGATCCACATTCGGCCGCCGCAAATCGAAGCATCATCCCAACCCTCGTTGTGCTCAAAATCGAATTCAGCCAATTCGGAAACGTTTTGGGGTATGAGTCGGAGCGCCTTTTTACACACTTCGGCTTCCACGTTTCCGCCCCCGACGGTACCTTCGATGCTGGAATCACGACGAACCAACATGGTCGCACCGGGGATTTGCGGGGTCGAACCCGCGGTTTTGACGACGACACACAACGCCGCCGGGCGGCCGGCATCGACTTCGGTGATGAGCGACTGGAGGGTGTGGACGAGTTCCATCATGATGCAGCGTCCCGTTTTTTTTCAGATTTCAAAATGGCTTGTGCCGCCGGAGAATCTTTCATCGGTAGGCACGTCCGGTGAATGCCGTCAAAGGCTTCGAGGGCTCCTGCTACTGCCGGCGCGGTGGGGACCAGCCCGATCTCGCCTACTCCTCGCGCACCGTATGCCGTTTCCGGGTCGGGTTCCTCAATCAGGATCACTTCGACTTCGGGCATCTGATGGGCGCGCAGAATATGCAGAGACTGGACCGTGTTGGTTTTGATGAATCCGCCTTCGACGATGAATTCCTCCGTGAGCGCATACCCCAGGCCCATGTGCACCGCACCCTGAATCTGTCCTTCCAAAAGCGAGGGGTTCATCGCGCGGCCGACATCGTGTGCGGCGACTACTTTTTTCAGCGTTCCGTCGTCGTTCAGAATGGCCACCTGAGCGGCGAAACCGTAGGTAAGATGGGTCTTGGGTTCGGGAACATCTGCGCCCAGCGGGGTCGTGTCGGTGCAGGCGAAATGTCCGCGAAAGTCGCGTCCGACCAGATCAGTGAGAGTTTTGCCGGCATCGAGTTCGGCGCGGAGCAGTTTTGCCGCTTGCATGACCGCGAGTCCACCCAGAACCGTTGCGCGACTGGCGGTGGTTTGGCCGCAATTGACATCGACGGTCGTGTTGGTGACCGGGAAAAACAGTTCGGGCGGCAGTCCGGTTTCCTGACAAGCAGTCTGAATGCAGATGGTGTGGTGTCCCTGTCCCATTTCGGTGAAGGCGGTGTGGATCGTGATGTGATCCTTCGATTCGACGCGGAGTACGGCTTTGCCCTCGTCGGGGGCGGCGTTTCCCAAGCCGACGTTTTTGACACCGCAGGCGATACCTGCATAACGTGCGTTTTGGTAAGCGTCCTTCACCGCCTGTAACGCTTGTTTCAACCCGAAAGGTTTATTCAATTTTTGTCCCGTGCAAAAACGATCACCTACATCAAGGGCGTTTCGCCATCGAATTTCCCAGCCGTCGATTCCGACTTTCTTTGCCAAGCGATCCAACATGCGTTCGACGGCAAACGCCGCCTGATTCACGCCGAACCCCCGCATGGCTCCACAGGGGGGATTGTTGGTATAGACCGCCAGCGATTCGATATCGACATTGGGGATTTTGTATGGACCGGCGGCGTGGCCGGCCGCCCGCTCGAGCACTTTGGCGCCGACCGATGCATAAGCGCCCTTGTCTCCTAAAATCCGAACCTTTAATGCAGTGAGAAGCCCTTGTCCGTCGCATCCCGCTTTAATTTGAATCTCGACCGGATGCCGTTTGGGGTGAAGACGAAAACTTTCCGCTCGCGTCAGCGTGCAGTTGACGGGTTTTCGGCAAAGGACCGCCGCCAGGGCGGATTGAGCCTGAACGCTCATGTCTTCTTTCCCGCCGAACCCGCCGCCGGTCGAAATCAATTCGACATGAATCCGTTTTTTATCCCAATTCAATACGCTCGCGATTTGCCGTTGATCGTCAAATACTCCCTGACTTTGGCTGAGGATTCGGAGTCGTTCGACCTGATCGTTCGATCCCATTTGCGGAATGGCGATGCACGCTTCCGGCTCCATGAACATGTGTTCGATCCGTTGCGTCGCATAAGTTTCTTCTTCCACAAACGCGGATTGTTCGAATGCCCGATCCACGTCGCCTCGTCGGATGGTCGAATGCGACAGGAGATTTCCCTTCGGATGAATCTTCGGTGCGTCCGGGCGCAGACCGTCCTTCGGATGGATGATCGGTTGGCGGATTTCGTAATCGACCTGGACCTGCTGAGCGGCTTCTCGTGCCGTCTGCAAATTGTCGGCG
>CAIVHJ010000007.1 GCA_903905665.1 uncultured Phycisphaerales bacterium | reverse complement strand
CTGAAAGCCAGTTCCTGAAACCATCCGATCTGTTGCTCTTCGGGAATGTTGGTAGCGCGAAGAAATCGGAGCGTGTGAAGGGTCAGTTCCGGTTCCATTTGGGCCATTCGATGCGGATTCTGATCCATCCAGTTGAGGCGCTTGATCGCCACGCCTCCGGCCCGAATGACCGGATCCGCCAGCAACCAACTGTGTCGCATAATGGCCGTCATGAACGGTTCGTTGCTGATCGTTGAAAGCACGTGGACGATTTCCCCGCGACGGTCCCGTTCCGCCAACATTCGAAGCACGAACGGGGCATACGCAGGTTGAGGTCGCGTGCTGAGGATTTCGACCATCGCGCGCCAAGCCTTGCTCTGGGCGTGGTTCGGCGAGGTCGTTAACTCTTCGTGCAGGTCTATACTCAGGCACAAAGCAGCCTCCAGAACGCTCGATCGGAGGTGTGTGTTGTAGGATTGCAGGGCCTCGCGCAGGGCGTAAACCACATGACGACGATTGGACCGCCACTGCGACAGCTGAATCATGTGATCCTGAATCGTATCCGCATCCCAGGGTGCCGTGGAAGGGACGGGCTGGGATTCCAGAAAACTGCGTGTCAGCGTACTTAGCGAACCCGCCGCATGTGACCGTGTTTCCGAGGATCCGCTACGAAGCCCCAGACTGAGCAAATACGACAGGAAATAGGCCTGACTCCTGCGAATGATGGTAATCGTGTTGAGCCGGACCGGTTCCCGTTCCGATTGAATCGCTTCCCGCAACACTCCCTCCAGCAACTGAATCTGTTCCATCATGCGAACGTTGACCGACGGAGGAAGCGTTTCATAACTCTCGATCAATCGGAGCAGCGCCGCCGGTTTCTGCCGGTTGAGCAGCGTGTCCACCGCCAGAACCTGATATTCGTTTTCCAGCCGGGGCAGAGTTTCCAACAGCATTTCATCCACCGAAAGATCGCGTGATCGGGTGAGATGCTGATAGATTTGTTGAACGACGGACATGGCATCCACCCTTTAGGGAACCGCAATCGACAGATGATGTACGCGGGGTCCCTTATGTTGCTTGAGACTGATCCAGATTTCGGTACCCGATAGCGCTTTGATGTCCTGAATCAAATAACTCTTGATGACCGTTTGCCCGGGTTGCAGTCCGACGATATTGAGCGTGATGGGTTTTCGACCCACGACCGTCGCCGCCCCCCGAAACGTCACAGTTTCATGCGATCGGTTGGTGACTTTGTGCAGTACGACAAGATCCTTTCCTTCTTGCACCCAGTCCACCGAAACGTCCATGTCTTCGAGGTCGTAGCGGAGGGGCAATCGCGTGTCGAATTCATAGAGTTTCTTGGCATCGATGGAGATGGAAGCACCGATTTGTTTCATTCCGGCGGTTTCCTGAGGCGCCGACTGGATGCGGACGGTTTTGGTCAAAACTTCCCCCGCCTGGAGCGCAAAATCAATTTGGGAGGGACGGACCTGCCAGTCGGGAGGCGGATTGAACTTGATCGATCCGGAAATCGGTTCGCTGCGAGGGTTCGTGAGGATCAGGTCCTGTTCCTGAGACCCCACGTGCGAAGGCAAAAGCGGAGGATTGAAACGCAATCCCTGAAGGAACTGCACCAACCATGTCTCGACGGGTCCGATCAGAACGGGAACAGGAGAGAGAGCGACTTCCGGTTGCGTGGTCTGCGAATCGAGCATCGCGGCGTTGCCCCATAAATCCGTCACGGTGGTGGCTCCACCCAGATAGAGGCGTTGTTTTTTTCCCGACAAAGGCGCTTCGTCGTCCCATATCACCAGAGTGGCTTCTCCGTTCCGGTCGTAAGCATGGCACTGGACTGAACCTTCCATCGCCAGTGAGCCGACGTAGGTGGCGTCGTCCAGAAACG
>CAIVHJ010000006.1 GCA_903905665.1 uncultured Phycisphaerales bacterium | reverse complement strand
GCCCAAGGCCAATATGCACAGGCCGAACCGCTCTACAAACGCTCGCTGGCGATCAGGGAGAAGGCCCTTGGCCCGGATCATCGCGATGTGGCCCTGACGCTGAACAACCTCGCGTCATTGTACAAGGACCAAGGCCAGTACGGGCAGGCCGAGCCGCTCTACAAACGCGCGCTGGCGATCTGGGAGAAAGCACTTGGGCCGGACCACCCCGATGTGGCTACGAGTCTGAACAACCTTGCAGAGCTGTACCGTGCCCAAGGCCAGTACGCGGCAGCCGAGCCACTCTGCAAGCGTGCGCTGGAGATCGCCGAGAAGGCGCTCGGTCCGGATCATCCCGATGTGGCCATGTACCTGAACAACCTCGCAGGGTTGTACGATACTCAAGGTCAGTACGCACTGGCTGAACCGCTCTACAAACGCGCACTGGCGATCCGGGAGAAGGCCCTCGGCTTGGATCATCCCGATGTGGCTCATACCCTGAATAACCTCGCGTGGTTGTACACTGTACAAGGCCAGTACGTTCAGGCTGAACCGTTCTACAAGCGCTCACTGGCGATTCTGGAGAAGGCCCTTGGCCCAGATCATCCTGAAATGGCCAAGACCCTTGAGAACCTAGCGCAATTGTATAGAAAAACTGACCGTGTATCAGAGGCGGAGAAGCTTGAGGAACGTGCTGCATCAATCCGGGCGATCAAACGCTAATGCGGCTCAGTTTTGTAGTTTAGCAGAGCGTGCTTGCACACCAAGGTAGTCCAACAACAGCGAATTCAATAATTGGTGGGAATGTCCACTTTACTGAACTGATCCGCATACGATGCGGAGTTTTGGTTTTCTGTCCATTCCCTTTTATCCAATTGATGGTTGCCTGTCCAGCGGGGTGTGTTACTTGATTTTCGGCATGAGGGAATCGGGGATGTCGAAGTTGGCGGAGACGTTTTGCACGTCGTCGTGGTCGTCGAGAGCTTCCATGAGTTTCAGGACGCGTTGGGCGGTTTCGGGGTCGGAAATCAAAACGGTGGTTTTGGGCATCATGGTCAGATCGGCGGATTCGAGTTTGAGTCCGGATTTTTCGAGCGAGGATTTGACCCGTGCAAACGCGGTCGGTTCGCACGTGACCTCAAATATATCTTCCGCCCCCTGCACGTCATCCGCGCCGGCATCCAGCGCCATTTCCACCAGGTGCTCTTCGCTGACGACGGCTTTGGAAACCACAAACACGCCCTTTTGCGCGAACATCCATGCCACACAATTGGGTGCTCCGAGGTTGCCGCCGG
This sequence comes from uncultured Phycisphaerales bacterium, assembly GCA_903905665.1. GTDB lineage: Bacteria > Planctomycetota > Phycisphaerae > UBA1845 > CAIVHJ01 > CAIVHJ01. Next base: position 6,939 of record CAIVHJ010000006.1, on the reverse strand, counting down.
CGCGTTCAAAGATTTTTTTGATTTCCGGCGCGGTGCGGTTTCGATTGTCGGTCAGGATGTTGCACATGAGCGCCACACCGCTCGGGCCATACCCCTCGTAGGTCATGGTTTCGAGCGATTCCCCCTCCAGTTCGCCGGTTCCTTTTTTGATGGATCGTTCGATGGTGTCGCGGGGCATGTTGGCGGCTCTGGCTTTGTCCATCGCCAGTCGCAGACTCGCGTTCGCATCGGGATCGCCTCCGCCGGACTTGGCTGCCTGCATGATCAACCGGGCGACTTTGGTCCAGACTTTTCCCCGCCGGGCGTCCAGTCGCGCCTTTTTGTGCTGAATGTTGGAAAAATGCGAATGGCCAGCCATGAATCATCCCCTCGTCACATCATTGTAGGAGATTCCGTATGAATGACGCAACAGAGGCGGCGAGCGTCGAAAATCTGTCGCCGGTCATTTGCGGCTTCGGAGCATCGTCAGGAGCATCTTGAACCGGCTCGTTGCATGAACGGCGTGGGAAACATTCGCCGGCATGAGGACGATCTGACCCATCTGGAGCGTGACGGGTTTCCCTCCGATGGTGAACGTTCCGGTTCCGTCGAGCACGTGGACAAACGCATCAAACGGCGCCGTGTGCTCGCTGAGTCCCTGATCGGCGTCGAAGGCGAACAGCGTGATCGTCCCCGCTTCGTTTTGCACCAGTGTTCGACTGACGACCGCTCCCTCGCCATACTCCACCAACCCCGCCAATCCCATCGCCTCACCGGCTGCGATCTGCGGTTTGCTCGATTTTTCTGTAGCCATCAATATCTCTCCGAAAAACAAATTCCAATCGCCGATTTTTCAATAAACGACGACCCACGAACGACGAACGACGATTCACGCTTTCTTTTCGATTTTCGCCCAGGTGTCTTTCAGCGTCACGGTTCGACTGAAGACCGGATGTTTAGGTTTCGAATCGGGATCGACGCAGAAGTAACCCAGTCGCTCGAACTGCACACGCGTTCCAATCGGGACCGTCGCCAAGCCAGGCTCGACAAACGCATGGACCATCTGCAAGGAAACAGGATTGAGATTGCTCTTCCAATCCTGACCTTCGGGCACGTCGTCCGGATCGGGGTTGACGAACAGGTGATCGTACAGTCGTACCTCGGCGGGTACTGCGTGCGCGGCGCTGACCCAGTGAATCGTGCCCTTGACCTTGCGACCGTCGGGAGCGTCTCCGCCGCGTGTGGCGGGATCGTACATGCAATGTACTTCAGTCACCTGACCGGCGGCATCCTTCACCACGCCGATGCACTTCACAAAATACGCATAACGCAATCGCACTTCTGCTCCCGGTGTGAGTCTGAAATATTTTTTCGGTGGATTCTCCATGAAGTCGTCCTGCTCGATATACAACACCTTTCCAAACGGAACTTTTCGTGTGCCCGCCGACGCGTCTTCGGGATTGTTGACGGCGTCAAGCCACTCGACGCGGTTGTCTCCGGTGCCTTCAATGCGCGGAGTTTCCTTCCCAACCCCTCTCCCCTCTGGGGAGAGGGTAGGGTGAGGGGTAGTGTCGGGCGAGGTTGACCCTCCCCCCAACTCCTCCCTGACAGGGAGGGGAGTTTGATTATCGCCGTCGGCCCAGTTGTCGATCACCAGTTTGAGCGGGTGCAGCACAGCCATGACGCGCGGGGCGATTCGGTTCAGATGGTCTCGGCAGGCGTTCTCCAGCCGCACGACCTCGATCACGCTGTCGAACTTGGCGACGCCGATGTCTTTGCAGAATTGCCGAATCGACTCCGGCGTGTAACCTCGACGCCGCAACCCGCAAATCGTCGGCATTCGCGGATCGTCCCAGCCGGACACGTATTTGCCCTTCACGAGTTCCAGCAACTTCCGCTTGCTCATCACCGTGTAGTTGAGGTTCAATCGGGCGAACTCGATTTGTTGCGGATGGTGGATTTTTTTGCCCCACGGGCCGCTGCCGTCGTCGGTTCGGCCTTCGTTGACCGAATCGATGAACCAGTCATAGAGCGGCCGGTGATTTTCGAATTCCAGCGTGCAAATGCTGTGCGTGACGCCCTCGATGCTGTCCTCGAATCCGTGCGCCCAGTCGTACATCGGGTAGAGGCACCATTTCTCGCCGGTGTTGTGGTGGGGGGCGTGAATGATTCGATACATGATCGGATCGCGCAGGTTCAGATTCGGGTGCGCCATGTCGATTTTGGCGCGGAGCGTCTTGACCCCGTCGGGGAACTCGCCTTTTCGCATCCGCTCGAACAGATCGAGGTTTTCATCGATGCTGCGATTTCGATACGGACTGTTGGTGCCGGGCGTGGTGAGCGTGCCGCGCGATTTGCTCACTTGTTCGCCGGTCAGGTCGCAGACATAGGCTTTGCCTTTCTTGATCAGTTCGATCGCCCATGCGTACATCTGGTCAAAATAGTTCGATCCCCACAACACACCCGCCGTCGGATGGTCCTCCCGCATGCCGACCCATTTCGCCCCAAGCCAGCGAACGTCCTCGATGATGCTGTTGACGTATTCCTGCTCCTCTTTTTCCGGGTTGGTGTCGTCCATCCGCAAATTGAACTGCCCGCCGTACTCATCCGCCAAACCATAATTCAGACAGATGCTCTTGGCATGGCCGATGTGCAGGTATCCGTTCGGCTCCGGCGGGAACCGCGTGACCACCTTCCCCCCGAACCGCCCCGTCCGGTTATGCTCGTCAACGATTTCCTCAATAAAATGCCGCTGTGCTTTTTCTTCCGTCATATTTCACCCTGTAGGGTGGGCATCGCCCACCATTGTTTCTCTTTGGTAGAGTGGGTCATCGACCCACCTTATTGTTCATTCTCTTGTAGGGTTCGCCATGCGGACCTATTTGTTGTTTCAACGTTATTTGCTCCGGTCCGTGGAACGGCCCCTACATCTACTCAATCAGGATTCCATTCTGGTGGAGAACCCGCTGATTCCCATGCCTTGCGAGCAAGTTTCTCAAAAGCAGCCCATTTAGAATCCCACTTACATTGTTTTTGTTCTTCTTTAATCAATGGATGAAGTAGTTTGCCTGCTTTCATTAAGGGATTTCCCCATACATTACACGCTTCTTTTTCACTCAAGCCCCACCGACCTATCAAACGAGCGAATCCATCGAGTTGTCTACACATTAACATTCCATGTTCCTTATGAGGTTCTTGTTGTATAAGCTTCTCGAAATTTTCTATAGGAACATGGTCTTCTATAAGTTGTCCGAATACTTTACTACGCGCATCAGTGAATTTTTGGTCCATGAAAATATCTTGTGCCTTGATCCACGTCCCGAATTTTATTTGGCGAGCGACGAAGTACGTGCCGATCCCAAGGATTACAAAAGTGGCGCAATTTACAACACCGCCAACGAGTGTCCACCAATCGGTTGTAATTGGAACCTGCACGGCGAGTCCTCCTTCATGACTAACACCAGAAATCGCTACTGAGCCAGCATGGTTCTTTGTTACAAGAAAGGCACAAGCGGCGAACGCCAGCGCTATTCCACCAAGAAGGAACGCCATAACCATTACGGTATCAAGTCTCGACTTAAGTAAGCGGTCCCACTTGGCCTCATCGGGTAATCGCGGAGGTAATAACTCGAGCGGTTTTCTTTCTGCATTCAATTTTTCCCCTACCATTCGCATCCGCGCTGATTCGGCGAAAAGATGAAAAGCCCCAAATACACAGACAAGAATCCCGGCAAATGGATAGATCATCCACCACCATCCCCCAAGGTTGGGAATGTCCTTATTGAAAAAGGGGGCGAAGTCCACGGCGAGCATTACCACACCCCACCGAGTAAACGCGCTCCAAAACATCGTGTGCCTATAGGCCCATTCTTGCCACAGATGATTGGCACGCTCAACTTGGTTCAAATCGTTCATATACCCCTCACTTTCTGCAAAGGATGTTGTAGTTGCAGGGTGTGCTTGCACACCAAATTCGGAACCCGGATTGCTCAAACCTGGTGGGCAGGCCCACCCTGTGCTCTACGCTGTTTCTGAGGCTGCGCATGGTCCATATTATGACTCACGAATGCGTTTGGAACAACGCACGAATTCGGCGCGAATTGGACATGAAATTTCGCAGAGTGGACCTTGCCAAGCCTGCACGCGACAGCGGATTTACGGTTCTTTTCGTGGGTTGTTCTTCTTGTCGGTTGATTGTGTCTTGCTGTCGTCCAGAACTAATGCTATTGCGTCGTCCATGATCGCGCAATCAGCCCCCTTGCGGAGCGTCATTCCCCCGCCCATCAGGTAAAATCCTGTGGCACTGTGTCTGATCTTTTTCGTTTCATTTTCTGATTTATCTTCTCGCTCAAGTGTTCCATCAGTAATTTTTGTGAGTTGGATATACTGGGTCTTTGGCTCTTTGCCCATTCTTGGGGAAGGATCATGAATCGCAACGGTGAATGGGTCTTCTTTCCCATCCGACGTCTGGCCGTATCCAACTAATGTGACCCAATGTCCTCCGGTCCGCTCATAGACTTTGGGGTTCTTGTTTTCCTTATACCATCCCAAGTTAATCCAAACAGCGCCGTTCGGCTTCGCGAAGGCCTCTTTCATCCAGTCGAGTGTCGGCGCTGCCGCCTTCTTGGGAAACTCCTTGGAGTTTCCGCGCCATCCTTCCCATTCGAGATGAACAATTTTATATCCCTTTTCGTTAATGTATTTCTTTATTCCGCGTATCATTTTTATCGGACTGGTTCCTGAATCGTGTGTGTCCATGTATTCCTTTGTTGCCAAAAGGCGGATCATTTCGGTCTGTGATTCCTTCAAAGAGTCGGCGGGGGGGCTTAAATCCTGAAAACCATGCTGTGCCAGATACATCAAAGAATTTGAGACAGAGGCTGGGCCACAAAATGATGCTCCATCATTTACGAAATGACCCTCAGGATCCGTTTGACAATAATCAGGGATCAATTCCGCCTTTTCCATGCAAACTGAAGGAAAGTCCGAAGATGCGAATGCGAAACAGGACAATATCAGGCAAAATGCAATCCACCTCATAGATGAATTCCTCAAATTGGTTGTCCTTGAATTTCAGGCATCGCGCACAGTTTTGTAGGGTGTGCTTGCACACCAAATTCGGGATCCGGGTTGCTCAAATCTGGTGGGTAAGTCCACCCAGTGCTCTGTTCGTTCAGAACCGGAAGGTGAAATTGAGTTGTCTTTCTGGGGCTGCACATAGTCCATATTATGACTCACGAATGCGTTTGGAACAACGCACGAATTCGGCGTGAACTGGACATGAAATTTCGCAAAGCAGGCATGCTTCGCCAGTTTGCAAAGGTATTTGGATATATCGAGCGGCCGGTTTCACGAAATCCTCTGCTTCAAATAATCGCGGAAGAGTTTTGTAGGTTCAGGGCGCCTCAGGAAGACCGTAGCCAAGTCAACAATATCCATAACGAAGGTGCGGTCAGTCGCTATGCGAGCGATGAGCGTTTGGAAAGCTCGCGACAGATAGGTGGTTTCGCCGCAACCAATTGTGTCATAATTTGTTACGCATCACGCACGGCGGCTCTTTTTGCTTGACCGTTCTGCCGGACCATGCAAAGTTTCGCTGGTTTCTGTTGAGATGCAGGTTGATTCCGGTATTTGCCGATAGTTACTCAAATAAAGCCGGGCGCTGGCGTTATGCGCGGTGAAGAGATTGGTCGAAGCACGGGAGGGCGCGAAACCCGCGTTTTGAAGCACAAACCATTGCGGCTAGGGCGCGGGTTTATTCATCGGGCCAGTTTTGCGGCGGTTCTTTTCGGATTCGACAACCCATCGAAGAGGGTCATCATGAAAACGAGAAAAATTCGTATTGTGTCGGGACTATGTATCGTCGCGTTTGTGATCGGGGTGAGCGTTGCGGCGTCATGCTCGACCCAGAATCCCCCCCCGGATCAATCTTCGAACGTCAATTCCAACTCAGGGTCAAACAGTGCCGACCCGTTGGCGACGTTTGAGGGAAATCCAAGCGGCGACAAGGACGGGGATGGAATCATCAACAGCGAAGACAATTGTCCAGCCGTCGTCAACCCGGACCAACTGGATAGCGACGGCGACGGAATCGGCGATGCGTGTGACCCGGACCGGGACAATGATGGGGTTCCAAACGCCGAAGACAACTGCCCGCTGGTTCCGAATCCGGACCAGGTGGATCAGGATGGTGATGGGATCGGCGATGCGTGCGATTCGACGCCGTTTGGAGACCTGCCTCTGGCGAGCGAGTTGCTCTTTACTGCTTATCGGATCGATCCGATGAGCGAGGACAGCGCCGGACCCGCGCTGGTTCGCGTGGCGGACATGAACGGGGACGGACTGCTTGATGTGGTCTCGGCGTGGAACGATTCGCAGGTGATTCAGGTCAGTATGAGGTGTGGGAACGCCGCGGACCGCCAGTGGCCGTGCGAGGAGCGGGTTTATCAGGAATGCGAGGATGTGTCTCGAAGTTACTGTTTCCAGACCTTTACGGTGGTGGGGGCGTCGCCGTTCACGGAAATGGGAGACTTGGCAATTGCTGATCTGGACGGAAACGGCCTTCCCGATCTGGTAGTAGGGATGACAAGCACGGGATGGACATCAAGTGATTTTTTGAGCGACGGGACCAACAATTCGGATCTGGAGATCATTCTGGCGCCTCGTGGTTTGACTCCATGGAATCTTGTGGCGGGAGAAACTGCCGCGGAATTGGCGGATGCGTATGCGACCTGGCGGGACGGATATTTATCGGGTTGGGACTCGGCGGGCAAGCATTCGCTTGCGGATCACTGGGAATGTCGGCTCAACTCGGACGGCGAGGTTGAAGTGGCTTTCGTGTGGGGTCGGGACGGGGATGCGCTGGGTTATGCCTCGGTGGATGTTGGGGACGTGGATGGAGACGGTCGCGTCGATATTGTGGCGGCTCATGACGGGAGCAACACGCACCAGGCCGTGGTC
>CAIVHJ010000005.1 GCA_903905665.1 uncultured Phycisphaerales bacterium | reverse complement strand
GGTCAGAACGCTGTCACGAGTCCGACGCTGGGTAGGGGCAAAATTGGTCCTCTATCACGTCCGACTACAATTGCGAAAGGCTGTGAGTTAAATCAATGACGAGAAATCTTGCTCCCTGAGAGGGAGGGGGTTATTGGGATAGGCTCTAAATCTTTGACGATTATCCACGCATCCGATCCGTAGTGCGCCCGAAATCTCGAAATCATCTCGCTGTTTCATCGTTCGCGCCGTGAAGCAGATTTTGAATTCTTTCGATGATATCTTTCACAATCACTTCGTAGTTGAGATGCGAATAAACCACTCCCCGGTATTCTTCTAAAATCCCATGATAATAATCTTCATCCTGAAGCAATCGCTCTGCCAAGACCTCAAATTCCTCTGCCGAGGCAAAGACGATTCGCTCCAGATGCGGGAAAAAAGTGTTGGTGGACTCAACAATGTTGCCCTCCAACATTTTTCGATGACGTTCCAGACAGGAAAGTTGACCAAAATTAGCGGGGCAATAACGCCCGATGACCAGCGAACCGCTGGCTAATCCTTCCATGGTGCGCTGGTGCAAATATCCCGTCGGCAAACATTGCACCGACAATTTAGCACACCGATACGCCTGTCGCAAAGGCTCGCCGTGCTCCCGATATCCTGCCGCATACTTGCTCAGTACCGGATGTTGTTCCCAACCATAACCATAAATCTTAAAAACCCGTCCGGTGCGATCTGCCCAGTCCGCTATCCATTCCAATGTCTGTAATCTAAAACCCGTGTCGAACAGACCATAAGCGAAAAAATATCCCAGATTGTCCGCCGTTTCCGGCGGCATAGTAACGTCCGACTGTTCTATGAAATGGCGAGTGAGCTGCAGAGCCTGTTCTTGTTGCAGATGCTCCCCTCGCTGCAGCATCATGAGGACTTCCCGATAGATGGCTTCTAATAATGGATATGCCTCCGGAATCGCGCCGCCCTTCCATCGCCCAAGATAGGATTCGGGAGACTCCAGTGCCGTGCCAGCATACAGGACATCACATTGCAAACGGCGATGCAACTCCTCTTCCACGGGCCCATCGTGAAACAGTTGCGTGGAGACGGGGATAGACGTGGAGAAAAAACGTTCGGCAGGGTAACCAAATTCCTTGATACATTTCGGGCGATAAAAACCACAGACAAAATCCAGCGGCCCCAGGGACTCTCCGGCTTTACGGCACAAAAGGTTCGGCAGGGAATCTTGAATCCAACACAGCAGCGGAAGATTCTCGGGAAACATCGCAAATTCATAGCGCAAATGATCGATCAAAACGAGGAGAACCGGATCGGTTTCCAGAAGCGTTCGCAATAATCGAAGCGGTGTGATACCCGTATGTTCCCCTGACTCGATCAACAAATGAAAATGATATCCTTGCTTCTCAAAGGCATGTTTCAAATCTCGCATCGAATACTGCAACACCATCGTCCGCCGGCTCGTCACACCCAGAATCGTCGCACCCGGTTTGAACCGATCTCGATAATAAGCCAGGTTCCGATCTTGATATCGTTGAATGATCTGTTGATGCAGCTCCTCCATCCGCCGTACTCGCTCTTCCGTCACGTTGGAGAGCAATTGCTGAATCTCGTCGGATATGGGAACTCGCCCCGGAATGTTGATCACCAGGGCCTGGGAATAGGAGAAATCGTCGTCATCGAGCAGATGACGACTCAAACATCCCAGCGACTCAGACCCTGCAAAGATCATCACGCGAGAATCGCTCAAAAGCGAAGAAGTCTCCGGGATATGTAACCATGCCGCCAGATACGTCAACTCGTGCTCAAGAACATAAATACGAGCACTCCGGTGAAACTCAATCTGAGAAGTCTCTCGATACGCACGATTTAACAAACATCCCAGGCTGGTACCCCCAACAAATATCACCTGAATATTCTGAAGATCGGATAGTACATGATTCAGTTCGTCTTGATAATCCGTCAACCCCGGGAACCATTCTCTCAACCATCCCGCCTTCCGCCGGGACAGCTGATAAATTCCATCCGACGTTCGATACAAATGAAAATTTTCCAGGGATCGTTCAATCGCCGGAATCATCTCTTGCAAGTGGGGTTGCATTTTGCGAAGTTGAACAAGGTTGGTCTGAAAGGTGGATTTCAATTCGCTCCACGGAACGCGCCCGTTGGGAACTTGTTCCAGTCGGTTTTTGATTGCGTCGATTTTTGATCGTTCAAAATGACTGGCGATCGGAGATTGCAGCAATTCCCGCACCGGCCCGCCCAAACCGGCATCCATCAAGGCATCGATCAGCCGCTCCGTCAACTCGGTATCATCGGGCGCAACCGCCGCATAGCGCCAACACAAATCCATGAAGCGATATCGGTCTCCTGCCTGTAATGCATCCCCTATCTTCTTTCTCAGGCCAGATTTATCCATGACGCATCATCATAACTCAGATTCAATCCTTGCCCAACAGAGGTTCCGCGCTGACCCACTGGGATAATTCATCAATACCACGGAGGGTTTTGGTATCCGTCTGGATAACCCGAGCCTGCGAATTGACGCACCGAATGTCGCGAAGAGCAGCAGACAGATTGAACCGCGTGTGTTCCAGCAGGTCGCACTTGGAAATCACAATCAAATCGGCGTCTTTGAACAGCAGCGGATATTTGCTCGGCTTGTCGTCGCCCTCCGCCACACTAAGCACCACGATCCGTCGATGTTCTCCCAGATCAAAATTCGCCGGACAAATCGGATTGCCGACGTTTTCAACGAACAGCAGATTCAGCCCCACCAGTTCGAGTCGTGACAAACCCTGCTGAACCAGCGTGGCATTGAGATGGCACCCCCCGTCGGTCAGAATCTGCACGACCGGTACGTCGAGCGCGGCGATGCGCTCCGCATCACGCGTCGTAGCCAAATCACCCTCCAAAACGGCAACGCAATATTTGTTTTTCAACCGAGGCAACAGTGCTTCGAGCAGTGAAGTCTTCCCGCTGCCGGCGCCTCCCAGTATGTTGAAACACGTGATGCCCAGTTCGTCGAGTCGCCGACGATTCTGTTGGGCCGCCTGATCGTTTTTCTCCAGAACTTTTCGTACCACCTCGATTTTCACGAATCCACCTCGGCTTCCAGTGAAATGATTTCCAGTTCGTCTCCACCCTCAAGCAGTTGCGCGAGACCGTTGCACTGGGCACACACCCAATCTCCGTCGCAAACCTCAAAGTCGCGTTCACACCGTGAACAGTGGGCCCGAGCGCGGACTTTTTCAACATCCAGTTCTGCTCCCTCGCAAACGGTGCCCTCGCGCACAACCTCAAAAGCATCCCGAAGCAGTTGACCGTCAATCTGCCGCAAGTCGCCGACGCGACACTTCAAACGCGTGATGTGGTGCGCACCGACTCGCTGCGCTTCACTTACTGCAACCTCCAGCATGGATTGTGCCAGCGAAAATTCGTGCATGAGTATCCTACTCCGGTCCAAAGCCCAAGTTCCCGCCGTGGCTGACGGAAACGACGACCTCAACAAATGCGCGGGAGTTCCTCGCCGTAAGGTCGTTGCACAATACGTCGTCCCCCGGCACGCGTGATTAACTCCACCAGCGGCGGCTGAGTATCGGTGATTCGACCGACACGTGCCGCCTGTTTTCCCAGTGGATGCTTCTGCATCGCCGCCAAGGCACGCTCGGCATCTGAATCAGCGACCACGCACAGTACCTTGCCTTCATTGGCGACAGTCAGCGGATCCAGCCCCAGCAATTCAGCCAAATGACGCGCCGTGCGGCTCACGGGAATTCGAGACTCTTCGATCTCCACGCTGATTTCGCAGGATTCCACGATGTCCGCCAAGACTCCCGCCACGCCCCCACGCGTTGGATCGCGCATGAACTTGACATCGACGCCGGAACTAAGCAGATCGCCGATCAATCCGTTGAGCGGCGCCGTATCGCTCTGCAGTTCGGAATCCATCGCCAATCCCTTGCGGAGCGACATGATCGCCAATCCGTGATCGGCGATGGTGCCGCTGATCAACACCGCATCGCCGGGTCGAATCCGCCGAATATCCAAAGACACGCCTCGCCGCAGATATCCGATTCCGGCGGTATTGATCATCATGCCTTCAACGATATACGGTGCATCCTCTTGAGGCGTATTCAAAACGGCACGCCGCTCGATCACTTTCGTATCACCTGTAACCACCATGACTCCTGCTTCCTTTGCCGTCGCGGCAATGGAACTCATGATCTGATCGAGTATCGCCAGAGGCAACCCTTCCTCCAGAATCAATCCGAGGCTGATCGCCGTCGGTGCGGCGCCCATCACCGCCAAATCGTTGATCGTTCCCGCCACTGCCAAACGACCAATATCCCCACCCGGAAACACCAACGGCGTGACCACGTATGAATCGGTCGTAAAGACAACCTCCGACGCTGACCACGGCACCACCGCCGCATCCGCCAAGTTTCTCAGGTGTTCGTTGTTCATCACCGGAAGAATGTGCCGGCGAATCAAACGTTGCATGAGTTCGCCGCCCCCGCCATGGGCCAACAAAACTCGCGGCTCATCCGAAACCGGTGGAGTCTTGTCGGGTTGTTTCGTGTCTGAACGAGGGTGGATCATGCCGACCTCTCTCGATGACTGCTCGAATTTACCGTCCGATGATATTTATACCACGCCGCACACGTCCCTTCGCTGCTCACCATGCACGGACCGATCGGTGTCAGCGGCGTACATTCACCTGCGAACAAGGGGCATTCGTGCGGTTCAACCTTCCCCTGAATCACTTCGCCGCACAGACACCGCGGATCGTCTTCATCAGAACCCAACTGAATTTGAAAACGCCTCAAGGCATCAAATTTCTGATACGCCGGCGCCAGTTCCAGTCCGCTTTGCGCAATTGTTCCCAGCGCCCGCCAGGGCGTGTCGGTGCTGACAAATACCCGCTTCATAAGATCCAGCGCCACCGTGTTCCCCACCTCGCTGACGACCGCCGAATATACGTTTTCCACCTTCGCTCGCTTGTCGGCAATCTGCCGGAGCAAAGAAACCAGAGCGCTCAGAATTTGATCGGGTTCGAATCCGGCGACCACGCAGGGTTTTCGATGATCCCTGACGATGGGTTCGTAGGCGCGAGCGCCGATGATGACGCTCACATGCCCCGGACAGATGAACCCGTCAAGCGGCACATCGCCGGATCGCAGCAGCGCCAACATCGCCGGAACCACCTGCTTATGGCTGACCAGTACACTGAAGTTCTGGATGTTCCGCCGCTCAGCCTGAAGAACAACGGCAGCCGTGGCGGGCGCCGTCGTCTCGAAACCAATCGCCATAAATACAACCTGCTGATCGGGATATTCGTCAGCCAACTGTAACGCGGTCTCGGCGCTGTTGACCACCTGAATGTTCGCTCCATCCGCACGCCGTTTTTCCAGACTGGTCCGGCGACCCGGAACCCGCATCATGTCTCCGTATGTGGCGAGGATCACGTCCGGCCGACGGGTCAGTTCAATGGCGGCGTCGATGTGGCGCTGCGCCGTCACGCACACCGGGCAACCCGGACCGCTGATCAAACGCAGATTCGCAGGAAGCATGGATCGCAACCCATGACGAAAAATCGAAACCGTGTGGGTTCCGCAGACTTCCATAATTGAAATCCGTCGCTCGATTTTTCGGGCGAGTGCGTGAATTTCATTGCGCAGTTGTTCCATCCGGGTGATCATGAAGGGTCGGAATCCTGGTTTGCGTCTTTCAAAGACTGAAGGTAATCCCATGTTTCCATGGCGTCGTGTTCGTCGAGCGTACTGATTGCAAAACCGGCATGAACCAGCACCCACGTGCCGACGGTAGCCTCCGGGGTCAACACCGTGCTAATCTTCATGCGATTGCCCTGAAAATCCACCACGGCTTGCTCATCCGCACATTCAACTATTTTTCCCGGTACCGCCAAACACATTTCCAATTCCACTCCATCTCTGCGTGATCCACAGCCCGCCCAAACCGTCTGTTTTCCATCTCAGCAAATTCTTTCGCCAAGTCTTACTCACATTATAAAGATTAACCCCCTCGTTTTCATCTCCGCCTCTGGACATATAACAACCAATTGGATAAAAAAGGCGGAACACGCCATCGGTCAGAAGTCTCACGGGGTGTGATACAGACAAGAAACCAGAACTCCCCATCTTATGCGGATTAGGCCAATTACTGTTGGGCACAACTAAGAACTGGAGCAGGAATGAATAAGATTGCGAAAGTAACTGTCTCTTTTTGGATCATGAAGATCTGTGCAACCACTCTCGGCGAAACTGCCGGCGATCTTCTTTCCATGACAATGGACGTCGGGTACGCCGTCAGTTCCATCATTCTGCTCAGCATTTTCCTGATTTCTGTGATTGCCCAACTGAGGTCCACCGCGTTTCATCCCGTACTTTTTTGGACGGTGATTCTGACGACCAGTACGGCGGGTACAACGATGTCGGATTTTATGGATCGAACGCTGGGGCTGGGTTACACGAAAGGCTCAATGATCCTGGTAGGCTGTTTGCTGGTGGTGCTGACGGTTTGGCGCATCAGCGAAAAAACATTGTCCATCAGCAATATCCAGACCACCAAAGCCGAACTTTTTTATTGGACGGCCATATTGTTTTCAAACACCCTGGGAACAGCTCTGGGTGATTTCCTGGCCGATGACTCCGGCTTGGGCTTTTTGGGTAGTGCTGCCCTCATTGCCGGACTGCTCGGATTGATCCTCCTGGCGACTTTCTTCACTCGGCTTGATCGTGTCATGTTGTTCTGGTTCGCTTTCGTTTTGACCCGCCCGTTCGGAGCAACCTTCGGCGACCTTCTCACAAAGCCCGTCGCAAAAGGCGGACTCAATTTCGGCACGATTGGGTCTTCCCTCATCCTCGCCGCCATGCTCATCATTTGCATCATTTATACGAGCATGACTGAGCGGCGTGTCCTGCGTCAGCTTAGGTAGGGTGGGCATGCCCACCAATTCATAATAAAATGGGGCGATGCCCGAATATCGACGTTCTGATCAACCTGGAGGCGTCTTCTTCTTCACGCTGGTAACAAACGAGCGGGAGCCGCTATTTTCCAAACCGCAGCACATCCATCACCTTCAACAAGCCATCGAGCAAGTACAAGCCGATCATCCCTTCCAGATTTGGGCAAGTGTCATTCTTCCCGACCATATACATTTTCTATGGGAGCTTCCAGAAGGTGATGGGAATTTTTCCCTGCGGATTGCGCGAATGAAGATCCTGTTCACGCAAGGTATGCTGAGAAAACACAGGACGGAGATGTCTCTTTCCAAAATCAAACATCGCGAAAGTGGTTATTGGCAGCGGCGATTCTGGGAGCATACCATTCGAGATGGGGATGATTTTCAAAGACATTTTGATTACATCCATTACAATCCCATCAAGCATGGTCGGGCTCGATGTCCTCATGACTGGCCATATTCCAGTTTTCATCGCTGGGTCAGAGATGGAGAGTACAACCAGAGTTGGCATTGTGTTTGCGATGGCAATGAAGTGGTGGCGCCCAATTTTGAATCCATCGTCAACACCGTGGGTGAATAATGGTGGGCAAGCCCACCCTACAAATTTGAAGGTCTCAAAGACCGCCGCAAGCGTCATCCGGAAAATCCGGGGTTACGGCCTCCCGTCAGGGTTTTCGTCTTTCTTTTTGTCGGGTCTCTCGTCTTTCTTCCTGTCGGGTTTCTCATCCTTCTTCTTGTCGGACTTTTCGTCTTTCTTTTTTTCGGTCGGAATCGCCGCCAGGGCGTCCTGAACCTGTTTCAGCAGACTGGTGGCATTGTCCTTGCGGTCCTGCGGTATGTTCTCCATCATGAGTAGCGTGTTGAGTTTATCCTCGGCTTCCTTCAATTTCTTCTGATAACCCTTGGAGTTGGTCTCGAATTTCTGCCGCCACTCAAAAAACGCCGAAGCCCACCCAAAATACGCATCCGAAATATCCGCCGGATCCTGCGCCAATCCAACAGCCTTTTTGAAGTACCGCTCTGCGTCGTCATACTCCTCGGTATCCAGTTGGGCATCCCCCAGCGCCAAATAAGATGCGGTCAGATGCGGCTTGGCTTTTTCAGGATCCGCTTCCTCGAGTTTCTTGAGGAATTTCTTCGCCTCGCTCAGATTCCCCGAATTCGCATAAGTGGTCACCAGCGTCGCGCCCGTCGCCAGATCAGTCGGATCGGCTTCGAACTTCGATCGAAGTTCCGGCAACTCCTTGAACACCCGAGCCGCCTCGTCCATCTTTTCCGTCAATCGCTTGACCGTGGGTACCCCCACGAGTTTGCCCAGCACCTTCCCCTTCCCGTCAACGAACATAATCGTGGGAAACGCGCGCACTTTGTATTTCTTGACGATGGATTTGTCTTTGTCGGCGTCGATTCGTACCGGGACAAACTGTCCCGACTGCTTGATGATTTCCATCTTCGTAAAGACGGTTTCATCGAGCGATTTGCACGCCGCTCACCACACCGCCGTAAAATCCACCAATATCGGAACGTGGCGGTAATCCGACTCCTTCTGGGCCTCGCTGAACGATTTCACCCATTGGATGTCAGCAGCCGAGACCGGCGAACCGAAACCCAGCACCAACGCTCCGACCCACAGCATTCGAGTTTTCGTGCCCATGGTTCTCATATCGTTACTCCCAACCCTGATGCCTCTCGACGCCCCATTCACGCCGTTTGCATCAGGGTAACCATCTTCGTCGGCGGTTTCAAGCAAACCGGCTGCTTGAAACAAACGAGCGTATCCGATATAGATGAGTATATGACCAACATCGAAAATCCCGCCGCACTGTTCGAATCGTTGCAGTCCCGAATCGTAACGCTGCGGGACTCTCTTTGACTATTCCGGGCAACTGACGAAACGCGAACAACTCGAGCAGCGAATGTCCCAGCCGGGATTCTGGAACAACCCCGAAACGGCTCAGGAAGTCATCGCGCAGGTCAAGAGCGTCAAAGCCCTCATCGACCCCCTCCAGCAGATGCTCAAACTCAACGAAGACATGGCGGCGCTGTTTGAACTACAAGTCGAAACCGGCGATCCGTCGCTGGCGGACGAAATCCAGAAAGAAATCCGGCGGCTCGAACAAACCGTCAATCAGGTCGAACTGATCACGCTTTACAAGGGACCGCACGACACCGGGAACTGCTACTTTCATTTGCAGTGCGGAACCGGCGGAGCGGACGCCTGCGACTGGACCGAGATGATGCTGCGGATGTACCTGCGGTATTGCGAACGAGTGGGTTACGAAGTCGAAGAAATGGATCGCAACGACGGAGAAGATGCCGGCATCCAGTCGGCGGAACTGCACATCAAAGGTCCGTATGCGTACGGCAACCTGGCGTGTGAAGTGGGCGTCCATCGGATGGAACGCGTCAGTCCGTTCAACGCGCAGGGCAAACGCCAGACCTCTTTCGCCGCCGTCAACGTCACACCGGAACTCGCCGACATCGAAATCCAGATCGACTGGGACGAGGAAGTGCGGGAAGACACGTACCGCGCCGGCGGCAAGGGCGGACAGCACGTCAACAAGACCAGTTCGGCGGTTCGACTCGTACACTTGGCGACCGGCATCATTTCCCAGTGCCAGAACCAGCGGTCCCAGCACCAGAACCGCGCCGAAGCGCGAAAAGTTCTCATGTCTCGTTTGTACCAGCTCGAAGAAGCCAAACGCGACGTCGAACTTTCAAAAATCTTCGGTGAAAAAGGCGAAATCGGATTCGGATATCGCATCCGATCTTACACGCTTCACAGTTACAATCTCATCAAGGACGAGCGGACGGGCCTGAAGGTAGCCGACGTGGACGGCGTGCTCGACGGAAACCTCCAGCCGTTCATCGAAGCCGAACTCCGCCGAAAAGCCGCCAAACGCGGCAAATGACTTCTTTCCTAATCAGTAGTAGGGTGGGCTTGCCCACCATGTTTTCTGATCTTTGAAAAATTCTTAAATTCGTCAAAAAATTTTTCCG
>CAIVHJ010000004.1 GCA_903905665.1 uncultured Phycisphaerales bacterium | reverse complement strand
GTCAATTACGCAAACGGTTTGCATGTGTTCCGGCAACCTCTCCCCCACAGGTATCCACCTGTCAGCCTCCCTCAGCCTTGCCACTTCTGCCCTCAAATCGCCAATCAGCGTCAGGTTGTGATCCTGCGCACGGTTCGCGGTTTCAAGCTGGGCGTGAAGTCGTGTAATTTCAGCGTCATCAAGTTTGTCGTGTTTCAGCGCCGCTGTCAGGTTGCGTTCTGCGCCTTCTTGCTGAAACAATGCTAATCTTGCCTCACTCTCTGCCTTCTCCGCGCGTTCACGGAGAGCGTCCAATTCTGTTGGCGGAAACACATACCCCGAATCATTCAAAACTTTTTTGATCTTTGGGCGCATGGCTAAACAACTTTCCAGATGTTGCCGGGGAAGTACGATATTATTCCACGCGCCATCAACTGCCGCCTGAAACATGACAATATCACGCTCGTTGTCTTTCCAATCCTTCAAAACCTCATCAAGTTTGACTTGAACTTCACTCATTTCATCACCTCCAATCCTGCTCTTGCCGCATTCTGCGCGGCGTCAATTGTCGGGCAGGTTGAGATAAATTCAAGCTGCTGTTTCGCCAGGGCGATAATTTCCTCGTCCTCGTTGTACAGCATCGTTACCGTCCCGATAGCGTGGCGCAGTTGTTTATTTTGCTCTGCGTACTGCTCAATTTTCAAGTGCCTGTCTCGTGCGCTCATCGTTTATTCCTCCGTTCCTCTTTCCTGAGTAATGCGCGGAGGCTAATTCCCCCGCCTAAAATTGTCCCGCCCTTGATAAGGTTTCCTGCATCGTCATGGCGTTCTCGGTTGCGCCCACGGTAGATTGTGTCCGTGCAGCCGGCGGGTATCAACATCCGCCCTCTGCGTTCGTAGTTGTAATCCAGGGGACCGTGGTCGCGGGGCAGGTCGCCTGTCCATCCGTTTTGTTCCGCTTCCTTCTGTGCTTCCAGCTCGTCGTCATGGTTCAGCGGGACGATGTTCTCGCTGTACAGGTCTTCGGGCGCCGTCTGCCCTGACGGGTCGGATGTAATTTGTCCCAGCTCGTTGAATGTGGCAGGGGGCGTATAACGGTTCGCCTCGCGTTCTTTCTGGCGGGCGGCTTCCTGCTGCTGGGCCTGGTACTGGTACTTATCCATCATTTCACCTCGTCCTGCCCGTCGCATTGGCTTTCGTCGTTTTCTTCTTCGCCTGGCCCGGCCGCCTCAATCCTTCGCTGCAGCTCCTCGATCTTGCGCAGCTGGCCGGCGATTTTATAGTGGTTTCGCACCCCTTTCCCAAATCCTCTAACGGGTTCTGACGCCATCACCCACGAAAATTCCCAGCCAATCAGCCAGGCGTTTTGCCTGAAGTCATCGTAGCCGGCCAGGACCAGGATGTCCGATTCGTAGAATTTGCCTTCTTCCATAAATAGAAAGCTGGGGTTTCGCGCCGTCTTCACGTCAATGCTTCCGGCCCGGGTAATAAAGTCAATCCCGTTGTCGCTGCCGCGTTTCGGGATCAGCGGCAGACCGAACTCCTCGGAGAAAGCCACTTCGCCTGCCAGCCCGATCTCTTCGTAATCCTCGGAAAGGATGCGCTGCTTGGAGCTGTACGCGCCGATCATCCTGCGTTCGTTGGCAATTGCCCGGAGATCCATCACGCCGGCACCTCTTCCATCGCCAGTTGTTTTTCTACGGCGTTCCACTCCATCCATGCGGCGATGGTTTCTGGTGACGCCAGGTAAATCATCTGGGGGTTCTCGACCTTCTCTCCATAGACCGCACGCGGCGCCTTGCTGGGGTCGCGTGGTTTCACGCCCGTGAGCCGTTCAAATTCAGCGATCTGCCCTGCGGTCCACTGCCCCGGCTCTTTGGTCAGCAGCGGTCTGGCAAACCCGAACATCTCGTCCTGGAAGCGCTGGCCTGCATCGTCCAGGGTAAAGGGTGGATGCCCTCGCGGGACCAGGTCAAAGGCTGCCCGTGCTGCCGCTGCCAGCTCGGCAGGTTTCGGGAAGAACACGCTGTCTTGCAGCAGCACCTTCAGCCCACGGCGCAGCGCTGATGGTTGAACATCCGCTAAAACCCAGGCATACGTGCGTGCCAGTTCGTCCAGGTTTCCCTGCGGCGTGTTGGCCAGGTTCGCGGATAAAAGTTGTTCGATAATTTCTTTGATCTCGTAAAGTGAAGTAGTCATAGCATCGCCCTGATTTGCTCAAGTTGAGTGAGTTTCTTGTTCGGCGCAACCCTGGTGGATTGCAATCGCACGGACATTGCCGTCCGGGTGGGACCAACTAACTGCCCGTAATAACGGACAACCTTTCCGCTTTCGACCAACCAATCGTAGCCACACTGGACATCGTCCCTGGTTGCGCCCATCGCTTCAATTTCTTTGATAGCCTTAATGGAGTTATCCCCATCCGGTCCTATGTGGGTGATATCCTTGATCCACTCGTAGACATCGTTCTGGGGATTTTCGCAGAGCGTAGATGTATTATTATTGGGGTACGGGGACGGGTACGG
>CAIVHJ010000003.1 GCA_903905665.1 uncultured Phycisphaerales bacterium | reverse complement strand
GCTTGCCGTTTGGCGGATGTTCCCAGTAGATGCGCCACCCCAAAGCACCCCTACATCAAGTTGAAAACAAGCGAAGAGCAAACGATTTGTGAACCAAAACTCGTCTCAATTGCGTGAAAATCAATCAAAATCACGGATTCAAAACAGGGATGGGTCAATCCGGGTGAACACGGGTGGGTACGGGCGCGGCCTGCACTCCGCCGACGATGTGGATGCGGTTCTTGCCCAATCGCTTGGCTTCCAGGAGTGCCTCGTCCGCACGTTTGATCAGGTCCGATGCCGTGGTTGCATCCCACGGATAACTTGCAAGTCCACCGCTGATCGTGAGCGTTCCTTTGGCGCGGGTTCCCAGGCAACCAAATTCAAACTCCTGCAACGCTTTTTGGAACCGCTGCATCACGTCGATCGCCTGATTCGGATGCTCCGAACCCGCTACTCGCGGACTCTCCGAATCCCAGAACACCACCACAAATTCATCGCCCCCATATCGTGCGACGACATCCTCGACCCGGCAATGCCGCAAAAAAAGTTGCCCAACGGCGCGAATAATTTCATCGCCGGTGTCATGGCCGAATTCGTCGTTGTAGGGTTTGAAGTCGTCGATATCGAACAGGCAGACCGTGACGCGGAATCGCTCCTGGGCCGCCCGAACCAGAATTTTTTCGAGAAACTGCATTGCATACCGGCGATTCGGCAATTGCGACAATTCGTCGGTCATCGCCATTTGCTGCCAGGCATGATGACTCTTGGCGACCTGGACGATGTGGGCGAACAGATTGACGTAATAACGCAACTTGTCGATGTCAGCGCCGCTGTATCCACCCGTTTTACAGGGACCGAGCATCACTTCACCGATGGCCTGATCCTCACGCCGAATCGTTTCACGAACCACGGGTTCGACAAAATTCTCACCGGATTTTCCCGTCGCACCGTCCACCACGATCTGAACCGCTCGCGCCGGAAGCGCCGCCATCAGCAGTTCTGCCAACAACGACAACACGCGGTGCGGGGTATCGCTCATGGATTCCAGCACCCGTGCCAGCGCGCTCATCTCGACTTCGTTCGGAGCAGGGGGCTGGGGTGCGGGATATTGAGTCGAGGCCCGAAGCGAGAGCAGCGCGTCGAGCTCCTGAGACGTCGGGGGGTTGATCAGATAGTCGCTGGCACCCGCCTGCAACGCCTTCCGCACGGCGGGTTCACAGTGGGGTTCGCACACCAGCACCAGCGGGACGTCGTTACCGGCGGCCTGCCGCAATCCCCGTACCGCTCGTTCGAGCGACGGAAATTCCGGATCGACATACGCCAAAATCGCGTGAACCGGCCCGTTGGCGAGTTCGGCGATTCCCGACAAAAACGTCGGAACCGCCGAAATTTGCACTCCGGGGTACCGTTGTCGAATCGTCTGGATCAGCCGGGTTTTGTCGGCAACCACGATCAGCCGCGACACAAACGGCGACGACGATTCCGGAAATGTCAATCGGTTATCCGCCACGTGGTTCCTCGGTTTCCCTGGAGGGAGCGGCTTCCCAGTGAAAGTCGTCTCCCAGCAAAGCCGCCAATTCTTCCTCGCTGAGAAGAACGGATGCGACGGGAGGTTCCATCCTGGAAAAAGCGGGCCTGTTGATGGGAGGATTCGGCTGCCGGCGAACCGGACCTTCCTGATCCCGGCGAGAAAGCAGTTCCGCCTCGCTGTCCTGATCGCAATGGGCCAACGACTCGTCCGACAAAACCACATCAGACTCTGTTTCCGATGAAACCTGTTCTATCGGAAGCGGAAGTTGCCGAGTCCGACGAACCGTTCGTTCTTTGCGAGACGCGGCGGGCTTGGCCGGCGGAGGCGCTTTCTCTGGAGTCGGAGCGGATGGGGAGTTCAACTCGTTCCACATCGCCGAATCGGTCAGTTCACGTGCCCCCGATTCAGCGGCGGCTTCTTTTGTCAAACCCTGAGGGGAGTCTCCATAAACGTACACCGGCAGGGTTCGAAATCGCCGACTGACCAGCTGGAAAAACTCGCGATCACTCCGCGATAATCCGCTGAGTCCGGCGATGACACATTCGAACTCATTTGCACCGCTCCGAACGATGGTAGCCAGTGCGGTGTAACAATCCTCCGCGGGAACCACCTCGATATTGGAGTTCGCCAAGGCAGCGCCGATTTTTCGGCTCTGAGCCGTGGGGTGTACCGCCAAATGCAACATATGTCGTTTCATCTGTGGGACCAATCCGCTTGCCTCCCCTCCTTATTAGGGAGGGGAGGGGGGGATTAAACCTCTCTGTTCTTCCCCCTCGACCTGCTCTCTTCCCCCCGGGGAAGAGGAGTTATGGGATATGTTCTTAATGTACCGATACGCGACGGCGGGGTCAATCAAAATCTGCCCCGATTTGCACAGACCGAATATGACCGGCAGGGGGTTACGAGAAACATGTTGGTTACCGGGCAGGGATTTCGCAGCCGGAAAGATGCTCCAGGGCGCGGATCAGGGCGTGGGTTCCACACCGGCCATGGCCCTGCGCCTGAACCGCCAGATATAATTGATGAACCAGCGTCAGGCCCGGCAGCGACACATCCATTCGACGGGCTTCTTCCAGTGCGATGCCCATGTCTTTGATGAAATGCTCGACGAAAAATCCGGGATCGAAGTTGCGTTTCAAAATCCTCGGGGCGAGATTATCGAGCGTCCAGCAGGCTGCCGCGCCGCTGCGGATCGAACTCAGCATCGTTTCCAGATTGAGGCCCGCCTTGTACCCGTAGATCAGACTTTCGCACACACCGATCATCGTTCCGGCAATCACGATCTGGTTGCACAATTTGGCATGTTGCCCCGCGCCGGGTCCGCCCTGATACACGATGTTCTTGCCCATGACTTCAAAAAGCAAAAGAACGTGCTCGAACACGTCGCGATCACCCCCGACCATGATCGACAACGTCGCGTTTTTTGCTCCCACGTCTCCGCCGGAAACAGGGGCATCAAGGGCGAAGGCGCCTTTGGACTGGGCGGCGGCTGCGATTTGCGAGGACAGGGACGGCTTTGTGGTCGTCATATCGATCATCACCACGCCGGGTCGTGCCGCCGAAAGAATCCCGCGATCTGCAAAATAAACTTCGTGCACATCCTGCGGAAAACCCAGCATCGTGAACACTACGTCGGAATGTTCCGTAACTTCGGCGGGCGAGTTTGCCCATCGCGCACCGCGATCAAGCAGGGGTTGGGCTTTGGTGCGGGTCCGGTTGTGAACCGTGAGCGAATATCCGCGGCCGATCAAGTGGCCGCACATCGAGACGCCCATCACGCCGGTCCCGATCCAGCCGATCCGCGTCTGACCCGGTGCGATGATTTCATGAAATCGAACATCCATCGGCTCGATTATCCCATGTTCCGCGCGCACTGTCACCGGCGCGCCGGCATCAGCGGCCCGTGAACTCGTTATTGATTCATGGAAGCCAATTGCTGCGAAGAGAGTTTCCGACCGTCGTCATCGACGGGCATGTTGCGTTCGTTGAGTCGCAAAATCCGCGGGACGTAACGACCGTCACGGACCACGTTTTCCTCGATGTAGGCGAACGACATGATGATGACTCGATCGCCCACCTTGCCCTTCAATGCGGAGCCGCCGTTGAGAACGATGCGCCGCGAACCGGCGGGTTCCTCCATGGCGTAGGTTTCAAAGCGTTCGCCGTTGCTGAGATCGGCGACGAGTATCTTTTCGTAAGGATACAGTCCGACCGCCTCCATCAGCGCCGAGTCGATGCCGAGACTGCCTTCGTAATCGACGTTGGCATCGGTGACAGCGGCCCGGAACAGTTTGGATTTCAACATTTCCATTCGCATCGAAAATCCCTCTTCAACAGACGCAGGGTCTGGAGTCCGTACTTACACCGGCAAGATGCCGGTGCCACACATCCATGAGATAATTTTCCCCATTTTCTCAATCTCTCTCCTTTATGTCAAAAAAATTGCGCTGGGTGTCATCTTTTGGTACCGGAACGAGCCGGGATCAAAAGGTATCGATCTCACGGATGATGGGCGGATCGTTGAGATGATGAGCGTCATCGACCGACCATTTGAAAGAATAATAGTATCGCCACAACACCAGCAGATACCAGCCGGAGCACAGGGCCAGATAAACCGTCGAGACCATTTGAAAGCACGGGATCGGCAGTCCGGCGATCCAGATGATGGGAAGAAAGAGAATGATGACCGAAGTGAGAATCATCACGCTGCCCGATGCCGTCATTCCGAAAATGATATGCGTCGTGGAGCGATAAAGATCGTCGTCGGGAAACCGGGGCGCGAACGGCTGGAAGTAGGCGCAAATCAGAATAATCTGCGCCAGTCCCAGCGTCGGAACCAGCACTCTTGAAATCTCCAGCACCAAAGTCAAACCGAGCGTGATCGTCCCGCCCGAAGCCAGGAGCGAACCGATCACATGAAAACTGATCAGCAGAATGGCGCTGGCAACGGCGCGCAATGGCGTGATCATCCGAAGCCACCAGCGCCGCAGCCAGTAACGATCCAAAACCTGATCGCGGGGTTCGGGCGCCGTAGCCAGAAAAACGCCCAGCGCGGCCACTCCGGTGCTGACGAGATCGGCGATCATAGCCGGTTCGGCATCGACCAAGCCCGTTGTCCAGGCGAGCAACGCCATCAAGGCCGAACACAAAAGCAACGCCAATCCGTATCGAACCTTTGAAAGCCAGGCCGCCGGCGAGCGAAAAAGCAGATCGTCGCTGAGCGAGTGCACCGCCGGTGTTCCGCATTCGGGACATCGGTGGCGGCGCGTCAGACCGCGCAGGTTGTATCCGCAACGGGCGCAATAAACGTCCCGAACAATATGAAAGGGTCGCTTGGGTCGCTGGCCGAAAAGCGGTGGAAGTTCCTCGACGGCAGGAGGGATATCCACCGGCGGTTTGACATCATAGGTATGGGGATCGTCGCTCATAGTCGCTGGCCCTGTCCGACCGGACCGTTGTTTCGCCTCCGCAGGTGGACTATATTAAACGATTACCCACATGATCGCACCATGCTGAGTGGCGGCGAAACGCAACGCAAGGGATGCCCATGGATCGCTTTGAACTGATCAGCGAATTTATGCCGAAGGGAGATCAGCCCCGCGCGATCGAGCAAATCACGCAAAAGTTCACCGGCGGGGACAAGTTCTGTTGTTTGCTGGGGGTGACGGGTTCCGGCAAGACGTTCACGATGGCGCACGTGATTCGGAATCTGAACGTTCCAACGTTGATCATTTCGCACAACAAGACTTTGGCGGCGCAGTTGTACGAGGAATTTCGGGAACTGTTTCCCAACAATGCCGTCGAGTATTTTGTCAGTTACTACGATTATTACCAGCCCGAAGCCTACATTCCGCAGCGGGACATTTATATCGAGAAGGATGCTTCTCGCAACGACGATCTGGACCGGTTGCGATTGGCGGCGACCAGTGCGCTGGTGTCGCGGCGGGACGTGATTATCGTAGCGAGTGTGTCGTGCATCTTCGGCCTGGGTTCGCCGGACGAATACAAACGCAGCGTGATTTTGCTTCACCGTGGGCAGACCATTGAACGCGATGTGCTCTTGCGGCGGCTGGTGGATTTGCAATACGAACGAAACGACATCGCCGTGGAGCGAGGGCGGTTTCGTGTTCGCGGGGACGTAATCGAGTTGTATCCCGCGTATGAGCAGATTGCCCATCGCATCGAGATGTTCGGAGATGAAATCGAAAAACTCGAAACGATTCATCCGGTCAGCGGGGAATCGCTCGCCGTGCACGAGGAATTGTTTGTTTATCCGGCGGTTCATTACATTTTACCGGAAGATCGGATCGAGACGGCTTCGCAGGCGATTTTGCAGGAATTGGACCAGCGGACCACCGAATTGAAGCAGCAGGGTAAATTGCTGGAGACGCAGCGTTTGTCGGCCCGGACCAAATACGACGTGGAAATGATGCTCGAAGTGGGTTATTGTTCGGGAATCGAGAACTACACGCGCCATTTGAATCAGACTTCTGCCGGAGCAAAACCCTATACTCTGGTGGATTATTTTCCGAAGGATTTTCTGCTGATCGTTGACGAGTCCCATGCGACGATTCCGCAGATTTACGGGATGTACGGAGGGGATCGATCGCGCAAGCAGACGCTGGTGGATCACGGATTTCGGCTTCCCTCGGCGATGGACAACCGTCCGATGCGGTTCGAGGAATTCGAGTTGATGTGGCGCCGGGTTTTGTTCGTGTCCGCCACACCCGGCCCCTACGAATTACGGACGTGCGGAGGCGAGGTGGTGGAGCAGATTATTCGGCCGACGGGGCTGGTGGATCCGGTAATTCACGTGGTGTCTGCACGCGGGCAGGTGCCTGATTTGCTCAAGCGTGTGGCGGATCGCGCAGCCGCCGGTGAGCGATCGCTTGTGACGACGCTAACCAAACGCTTGGCGGAGGATTTGTCGCGATACATCGCCGACGAAGGATTAAAGTGTCGTTACCTCCACAGCGACATCCTAACGCTGGAGCGCGTGGAGATTCTCAAAGAACTGCGAAGCGGCACGTTTGACGTGCTGGTGGGCGTGAATTTGCTTCGTGAGGGACTGGATTTGCCCGAAGTGTCGCTGGTGGCGATTTTGGATGCCGACAAGGAAGGATTTTTGCGGAGCGAGACGTCGCTGGTTCAGACGATCGGTCGGACGGCGCGCAACGTCAATGCCGAGGTGATTCTGTATGCCGATAAAATCACGCCGAGCATGCAGCGGGCGATGGACGAGACCAATCGCCGTCGGGTGATTCAGCAAGCCTATAACCAGGAACACGGTATCACGCCCGAGACGATCAAAAAGGCGATTCGCAATACGTTGCAGGCGACGGTGGCGGCTCGTCAACACGTCACCGAAGTCATCCGCGCCGACGAAGATTCGATGGATCGACTGGAATTGATCAAGATGCTTGAGGAGGAGATGCTGACATCTGCCGAGGCGCTGGAATTTGAACACGCCGCCCAACTCCGCGATCGAATTGCCGAGCTGAAGGAAATGTCGAAAGAGAATTTGGGTGCTCCGACCCTATTTGAGACAGGGGCTCCATCCCGGAAACAGGGAACCGCCCGCGCGAAAAAGAAACGATGAATGCGGAAGGATGAATGATGAACTGGAATACACTGCTTATTGATGAAAGTCGTCTCGAACGGTTGATCCGGCTGGCCATTGAAGAAGACGTTGGAATGGCGGGGGATATCACGTCGCGTTTATTGCCGTCCGTCGGTTCGTGTCGCGCCAGACTGGTCGTGAAGCACGATGGAATCGTCGCCGGTCTGATGCTGGTCGAGAAGATTTTGAAGTGTTTTAACTCGTCGCTTCGTGTTGAGTCCGTCATCCGAGACGGACAGAATGTTCGATCTGGAGAAACGATCGGGGTGATTGCCGGAGACGGTTCGTCGATTTTGACATGTGAGCGGACGTTGCTCAATTTTTTGCAGCGGCTCAGCGGAATCGCGACGCTGACGCAGCAGTTCGTCGAGGCCGCGAAGGGAACCTCGGCGGAAATTTACGACACGCGAAAAACGACGCCGGGTTGGCGCGATCTGGAAAAATACGCCGTCCGATGCGGCGGGGGGCGAAATCATCGTCACGGATTGCACGATGCGATCTTGGTCAAGGACAACCATTTATCGCAGGTTCCGACGAACCAAATCGCCGATTGGGCTCAGCAATGCATCGACCGCATTCCGACACTGGGGATTCAGCCGGAGTTTGTAGAATTCGAGGTGGACACGCTCGATCAAATGGAACAACTGCTTGCCGTTCGGGGAATTGACATTATTCTGCTCGACAATTTCACGATTCCGGATTTGCTAAAAGCCGTCGCGCTTCGAAACCGAATGGGATTGAAAAGCAGGATTGCGCTGGAGGCATCGGGCGGGGTGACGCTGGAAACCGTTCATGCGATTGCCGAGACAGGAATGGATCGCATCTCCGTCGGGGCGCTTACCCACTCCGCCGTCGCGCTGGACATCTCGATGGAAATGCAGTGAACATCAGACTATGGGTCTGGGGATGGAGATCACGTCGCGGATGATGCCGTATTCGTCGCGTCCGAGGCGGCAGACGGGGCGGAGTTTTCGAGCATCGACGTAGCCGTCATCGGCGAAGATGTCCTCGCGCACGTGGATTCGGACGCATCGGCCGAGCACCAGGTCCGTTGAGTTGTTACCCAGGGGAATGATCCGGTCAAGTTTGCATTCAAGGTGGATGGGGCTTTCGGCAATCCGGTCAGGTTTGACGACTTCGGATTTCATCGGTGTCAGGCCCGCCGCTACGAATTCGTTGACGTCCGGCGGATAATCCCCGCTGCACTGGTTCATTTTGACCAGGGCATCCTCGCCGACGATGTTGGCGACGAATTCTCCGGTGTCGCGGATGTTGACCAGAGTGTCCTTGAGCACGCCTCCCTTGCGTTTGGCGAAGGACACCATGACCATGGGTGGATCGGTGCAGATGTTGTTGAACCAGCTGAATGGAGCGGCATTGGGAATTCCATCGCGTGAAAGGGTTGAAATCCATCCAATCGGGCGTGGAACCACAGCGGAAACCAGCAGTTTGTACATTTCGACGCGATGAAACTCGTCCGGGTTGATCATTTTGTAACCCATAAAAACCTCCGATTTTGTGCCCCGTTTTATATGTCGGCTATAATACAATGCGAAATGCCGGGATCAATGGATCATATCTTTTAACGACGCACTTGGTGCGAGGAGGCCTTTATGGCATTCACGTTGCTTCCGTTACCGTTTGCACGAGACGCTTTGGTTCCGTACCTGAGTTCCGAGACGATCGATTTTCACTATGGCAAGCATCATCAAGCCTATGTGACCAACCTCAATAATCTGACCGAGGGCAAACCGCAGGCTCAGCAAACTCTCGAACAGATCATCATGGGGACCGAAGGGCCGGTATTCAACAACGCCGCACAAGTGTGGAATCATACGTTTTACTGGAACAGTCTTAAGCCCAAAGGGGGCGGGGAACCCAGGGGTGAACTGGCACAGGCGATGACTCGTGATTTCGGATCGTTTGCGAAATTCAAGGAGGAATTCACACAGGCAGCCACGACGCAGTTCGGATCGGGGTGGGCCTGGCTCGTGGTGGAAAACGGCAAACTCAAAGTGGTCAAAACGTCCAATGCCGATTTGCCGATGAAGCACAATCAAACGGCGCTGTTGACCCTCGACGTGTGGGAACATGCGTACTACATCGACTACCGCAACGCGCGTCCGAAGTACATCGAGACGATGTTCAACAATCTGCTTAACTGGGATTTCGCCGCCAAAAATCTGAGCAACGCCAAGTAACTTTGTGCCGCGGCTCTAATGCACCACGAGCGTGGTTCGATACCGCGAGCAGAAAAGCGTCTTCTTCTCCGAGGTTTCCACGCGGTCCCGGAATCTTTCTCCGGAAACCCATATCGGCTCTGGCGCAACGACGCAGTCCTGTGCCGCCGCACCTTTGATTAAACTGCCCCTGCGCCAATCAATCTTTGCAGTAGAACCTGAACGATTGGATGGAGAACAACGGAGAGGGAGGGATTCGAACCCTCGATACGAGTATGACCCCGTATAACGGTTTAGCAAACCGTCGCCTTCAGCCGCTCGGCCACCTCCCCGAAAACATCTCGTCGGTCGAGCAAGTCATCTTGTGTTCATTTTAACCGGACCAACGGAATCGTAAAGGGGCGATCCTCTCGATACCAACAGAATGGCCAACTGTTGACCGTTGCGCACGATAATTATCGAGTCCACGATGCCTAACCTTCGTAGGGGCCGCCAAAAAGCTGGGAATGGTTCCGATGGTGACGACACAGGAGACTTCACGAAATCGGGCGGATGAGATACGATTGACGGATTCCGGAGGGGAACAGGGATACCATAAATGCGAGAGGTGGCGAATATGACGAGCCTATTGTTGATTGCTTTGTCGTGGCTGGGAGCCGAACCAGCGTCACAACCCGTTACGGAAAAACCGGAAGTGGTCGTTTATACGGCGCTGGACCGGATATTTTCCGAGCCGATCCTGCAGGAGTTTGAAAAACAGACGGGGATCAAAGTGCTGGCGGTCTATGACACCGAAAGCACCAAGACCATCGGTCTGACCAACAAAATTCGTGCCGAAAAGGAACGACCCCGCTGCGACGTGTTCTGGAACAACGAGATCGTCAACACCGTCCGCCTCAAAGAAGAGGGTCTGTTGCAACCGTGCCGTCCGCCCAACGCGGAATACTATCCAGCCGAGTTTCGGGACGCAGACGGTTTCTGGTATGGGTTCGCCGCCCGCGCGCGGGTGCTGATCGTCAACACGAAACTCGTGGCGGAAGGTGAAGAACCGAAGTCCATCTTCGATCTGACCGACCCAAAATGGAAAGGCAAAGTCGGAATCGCCAAGCCGATGCTCGGAACCACCGCTTCTCAGGTGGCCTGTCTGTTCGCTGCGCTGGATGAGCAACGGGCGGTGCGATGGCTCGACGATCTTAAGGCCAACGACATTCGCATTCTCGGCGGTAACAAACTATGCGCCGAAGCCGTCGGACAGGGCATCCTATCCTGCGCGCTGACCGACACCGACGATGCCCTGATCGAAATCGAATCCGGAAGTCCGGTTCGGATTGTGTATCTGGACACGGGACCGGACCAGATTGGAACCCTGTTTATTCCGAACACACTCGCCGTGATCAAAAATTGTCCCCATCCCCGGGCGGCGGAACAGATGATAAATTATTTGCTTTCGGCGGAGGTGGAGGCCCGTCTGGCAGCCGGTCCTTCCGCTCAGATACCGCTCCGGCGAGATTTCACCGGCGCGTGCAAAGTCAAAACTCCAAACGAAGTTTCTGCGATGAAAGTTGACTTTTCGCGTGCAGCGGCTTGCTTCGAGCAGTCTGCACGATATATTGAAGAGCGGTTTTTGAAATGACTTCGTCGCACGAGCGACGCGATTCGATACGACAGGCTAAAATTCGTTTCTTATTTTCATCCGACTGAAGGAAGGGAAGCACATGGGCAAAGGCGATCGAAGGAGCACCAAAGGAAAACGCTATCGCGGGTCTTACGGAAAAGTTCGGCCCAAAAAAACGCGAAATAAAAAGCGGCAGCGCAACCTGTGAACGCCCGGTGTTTGACCGGTGGTTCGCAATCCCGTCACAGATACACCTGCAGAACATCCCCGACGGTGGGTTCGGGAAGTGAATCGGGCGGAAAGAACCGTTCCTGTTTGGGAATCAAACCGTTGAGCATGGCCAGAAACGCCACCGTGTCGGCCACGGACGACATGTAGCGTTCCGGGTCTTTATAATGTGGAATAAACGCGCTGGCGCCGCGCGCCAAATAGGGCGCCCCGGCCGCCTGGTCCGGCTCTTTTGAAATGATCACGATTGAAATTCTGTCGTTTCGGGTGGCGTCGCGCAGCGAGCGAAGCCCCTCAATTCCGGCGGCATCGCGCAGATGATCGCTCAACAAAATAATGTCGGGAAGCGGCTTGCCCACCGTTCGCGTACCGGCCAGATACAACAAACCCTGCGTCACAGAAAGTGCGTAACTGACCTGTGCGCCGAATTTCAGCCTCTTGATCGCCACACCCGTCAGGTTGGCGCGGGTGATGCTGTTGTCAATGCTCAAAACCCGAAACACGTGTGACACTCCCGGAAGTTTCTGCTTGAAACTGAGATTCCGATTCGCGGCAACGTCCCGGTAAATACTAGGACGCCGACCGGCGTTTTTCCAGTACGTGGACGCCTCAATCTACACCAATCGCACGAGAAGTTACTGGCAAACCATCTTCCACGCCCGATAACCTTCCACTTCATCCCCAATTATTTTCGTCACTCAGCGTTTCCCAAACATCCGTCGGTGGCGAATCTTCTTGCTGAAATCCCGAACCGTTCCGGCCGAAAATAGGAGTACAGAGATTTGAATCCCTAACTGCGCGGAGTCGTTTTTCCATGTTGATGCTGGACATGAAGGATTTGCGGCCCGGAATGACGTTGGCGGCGCCGGTCGCCCACCCTCGTTCCGGCCACCATACCCTGCTCAAGATCGGTTATAAACTCACCGGTCCCATCATCGAAAAACTCAGAACTCTCGGTGTTTCCTACGCGTGGATTCAATATCCCAATCTGGATTTTCTGGATCGTTTCCTCGGGGAACACATTCCGCTGGCCCGCGCCAACATGCTGCAAACGATCAAAAAAAGTTTCACCAGCATGTCTCACAACGTTTCAACGCGGATTCCTCTGGCAGATTACGTGAAGTCCATTTCTGAGTTGACGCTCGTTCTTCTGGCCCACCCGGAACACGCGATTTATGCCGAACGACTCGCCCAGTGCGGCGACGAACTTTTCGCGCACAGTTCCAATGTATCGTATCTCGCCATTCAGGTGGGGTTGCGAATGCGCGGCTACATTCAGGATCAGCGGGCGAGGCTCAAAGCCGAACACGCCCGCGAAATCACCAACCTCGGCGTCGGCGCCATGCTTCACGATCTGGGCAAGATGTTCGTGGATGAGGAACTTCGTAACCGGCATGGAATCGATTCGGACATCGTGGACGCTGAAGCGTATCAGGAACACGTCCGACTGGGTTACGGACTCGCGCAGTGGAACCTCGAACCCACCGCCGTCAGTGTTTTGCTTCATCACCACCAGCGGTACAACGGCACCGGCTTCCCCGGACGAACGACTCGAGCCACGGGGGGCGGCTCGGAACCTTTGTTCGGAAATAAAATCCACATTTTCAGTCGGATCGTGGCGGTGGCCAATGCGCTCGACGCGCTGATGCATCAGACCAAAGACAGCACGCCCGTGCAGGCGTTGTACCGGTTGCAGACCGACGAATTCAAAGGCTGGTTTGATCCGATCGTGCTCCGCGCGTTTCTCAAGGTCATTCCACCGTTCCCGCTGGGTCACATGGTCACACTTAGCAGCGATCAGGTGGCGGCCGTCATCGGACTCAACGCCGATCAACCGTGCCGACCCATCGTCCGAACCCTCGACGAAGTCGATCCGGCGGACATCAACCTCGCCAAACATACCGACATTCAGATCGTCGCCCACCAAAACAGACCGGTCGAACGCTATATGTACGAATTGCCGCTTTTGCCCAAAGCACCCGTCACCAAACCGGCAGCGCGCCCCGCCGAAGGATCCGCCATCCCGGTTCGACAGCCCCGCGGTCGAAGCGTTTCCGACGAACTCAGTCTGGAAGACGCCGCCGCCTGGCAACAAATCTCTTCGCCGCCGCCCACCCCCGCTACTCCCCCAAAACAAACCGCCCCTCCCCAGAAACAACCCGCTACTCCCGACCCACGCACGTTCCATCCCGTCTGACCCGCCATCCCTTGCGAACACACACCGATTGGCAGAAGATATGGACATGCCGACGTCTTCTTTTCCGTTCCGATTTGCCCAGAATGTCCGCAATCTCAACCGATTGCGAACCATTGCACAGGTTCTCACCAAACACGGATTCGGACATCTGGTGGACCGGCTGGACCTCCGACTGGTATTGCCGTTTTGGAAACGCTCCGTTCCATCGGTGACTGAGGAAGTTCACGAACCCCAGACGGCGGGCGAACGCCTGGCGCGGGTTTGCAACGAGCTCGGACCGACCTACATCAAACTCGGTCAGATGTTATCCACGCGGCCCGATCTGTTGCCGGCGGACATCATCACCGGACTCAAGACGCTTCAGGATCAGGTCGAACCGTTTCCGGCGGCCGAAGCCAAACGAATCGTCCAAAAAGATTTGGGCTTGTCCGTCGAACAGGTTTTCCAGTCCTTTGATGATCGCCCGTTCGCCTCCGGCTCGATCGCGCAGGCGCACAAAGCCGTCACCCGCGACGGACAAACCGTCGTCATCAAAATCCGCCGACCGGGAATCGAACACGTCATCCGTGACGACATGCAATTGTTGATCGGGCTGGCGGAATCCGCCGAACGCTACATGCCCGAAATCCGATTCTATCATCCCACCGTGATTCTTGAAGAATTCCGACGCAACATCACGCGGGAACTGGATTTTATCCACGAAGCCTCCGCCACGGCACGTTTTTACTCCTGCTTCAAAAATCATCCGCAGGTTCGAATCCCGCAGGTCCGTTGGGACCTCACCGGCCCGCGCGTCCTCGCGCTCGAATGGATTGACGGCATCAAGGTCGATCAAATCCTTCGGAATCCAACCCCCGACATCGACGTCAAACAACTGGCCGAAAACATCGCCGACGTGTTTTTGAAACAGTATTTCGAAATCGGATTGTTTCACGCCGATCCCCACCCGGGAAACCTGTTGATTCTCCCGCCGGCTCAGTTAGGACTGATCGACTTCGGAATGGTCGGACGGGTCAGCGACGCCATGATGACCCAGTTCATCGTCGCCCTGCTGGCCGCCGTCAACCGACAAGTCGATCTGCTCGTCGATATCCTGGCCGAGGTCGGCGAAATCGGCCCCGATGCCGACATCCATGAACTGCAGCGCGACTTGCAGATACTTCTGGACAAATATTACGGCCTCCCGCTCAAACGCATCGACTTGTCCACCGTCTTTAACGAAGTGGCCGATGTCGTCCGCCGAAACGACATCACCCTGCCGCGTGATTTTGTCCTGCTGGTCAAAAGCCTCGGAATGACCGCCGCAACCGTGCTTCAACTCAATCCCGAAATGGACCTCGTCGGACTCGTCCGCCCCCGCCTCAAACATCTGCTGTTGCAGCGATTCTCCGCAACGCGATTGGCCAAGGGAATCGGAACGGGTTTGTGGCACATCGTCAACATCCTCAAGGATGCCCCCGCCCAACTGCGGCAGGCGCTGCGCCAACTCAATCGCGGACAATGGCAGATCAAAATTCTGCACCAGAATCTGGACCGTCTCGCGCAGGAAATGGACCGCTCCAGTAACCGTCTCGCCCTGTCGATGATCATTTCATCGACGATCATTGGAAGTTCGATGATGCTGGCGTCGGGAACCACCGCCCAGATTTTCGGCATCGATCTGAAATGGTTTGGAATCGCCGGCTATGTCGCCGCCGGATTCATGGGCCTCTGGCTCGTCTGGGCCATCTTCCGCAGCGGCCGACTCTACTAACCCACAAATTTCTCCTCGCCTCCTCCGCGATGAATCCCTTCTCCCATCTTCAATTTTCCTCTGCGTGCTCCGCGCCCTCCGCGGCTAACTCTTTTTTCTTTTCAATTTCTCTGCGTCCTCCGCGATCTCTGCGGTAAAATCTTTCTCCGGCTCTGCATTCCGAAATCCGCACTCCGAATTCCGCATTTTGTATTTCTATTTCCTTCCCGGTTACCGACTTAATG
Organism: uncultured Phycisphaerales bacterium; assembly: GCA_903905665.1. GTDB lineage: Bacteria > Planctomycetota > Phycisphaerae > UBA1845 > CAIVHJ01 > CAIVHJ01. The sequence continues at coordinate 4,557 of CAIVHJ010000003.1, read as the reverse complement.
CTGACGCAACAGACCACTGAGTAAGTTTACATAGTGAGACTCATTACGATCCCTCTCCCCTCAGGGGAGAGGGTAGGGTGAGGGGCATAAGTTGAGGCTGACGATGAGCCAAGGTACGGATATTCTTGGCTATGGATACCGGTCTTCGGTTTCTCTGCGAGCAGCCATACCGATGGGATGTCTTTCTTTGGGGTCAACCAATGTTCTTAATGCAGTTTTCCATTCATAATTCCTCATTCATAATTCATAATTTCCCCCCCTCTCCCCCCCCCATGCAAAATTACCAAACGAACCCATCTTCAAGTGCCACTGAACATGCTTTATCACCCACGTACAAAACAAGTTACGTCCTCCATCGCGCGGTCACCTTGGTTTTATCGCTGGCGGTGCGTGTTTCCTGCCGTCCCCGTACCTCATCTGCATCATCTTCTCTATTTCAACACCTTTCTTCCGGTTGTCTGCCACGGGAGCGAACTCCCCGAACCGATGGACGTTCCTCTGTGGGGCCGGCAGGGGTACAATCTTTTCCCGGAATCCATCAAAAACTCAATCTCAATTTTCGGTTACTCTTGAATTTCTTCAACCGCGTTCACTCCACTGAGCGCATCGGCAGATCGGAAATGCTTCGAGTCGAGGCTCAAAAAACACAACAAGGGAATGGAAAAACAGCATGAAACTTCAAATACCCGGTTGGATCGGATTTCTGTTTGCGGCGTATCTTTTTTCTTCGATCGTTTGGGCTGAACCGGTTCCGCCGAAACCGGAATCACCCAGCACCCATGACGCGCGATCTGTTTTTTGTGTGACGGTCGTCGATGACCAAACCGGGCGCGGGGTTCCGCTCGTCGAATTGAAAACCGACAGCAACATTCGCTATGTCACCGATAGCGCCGGTGTGGCCGTGATCGACGATCCGGCCCTGATCGGTCGGCGTGTGTTCTTCCAAATCTCCAGTCACGGCTATGAATTCCCCGCCAATGGATTTGGAATTCGCGGAACCGCACTCGATCTCAAACCCGGTGATGAAACCATTCTGAAAATCAAACGGCTCAATATCGCCGAACGACTTTATCGCGTCACCGGAGAGGGCATCTACCGCGACAGCGTGCTCGCGGGAAAACCAACTCCCATCGAACAACCGCTGATCAACGCCGAAGTCGTCGGACAGGACAGTGTGCAGGACATTCTCTATCGCGACAAAATCTACTGGTTCTGGGGCGACACCGCCCGACAGGCGTATCCGCTCGGACATTTCGGAACCGCAGGGGCTACTTCGGACTTACCGAATAAAGGCGGACTGGACCCGTCAGTCGGTGTGAACCTGCACTATTTCACCGGCCCCGACGGCTTCAGCCGACCGACGTGCACATTTCAAAAAGAAGGCATGGTCTGGATCGACGGACTCATGACGCTCAAAGACCCCGAAGAGCGAGAGCGGCTTGTCGCCCATTACTCCATCATGAAAAGCCTCGGTGAACGGCTCGAACATGGCCTGATCACGTTCAACGATCAAACACTATCTTTTGATCGTTGGCTGGTTTTCCCGCAAGACCATCCGTTGTTCCCAATCGGCCACCCATTTCGCCACACGACGAATGGGATCGATTATTTCTACTTCGTCAATCCCTATTCGCTGGTGCGCGTCCGCGCCGACTGGAACGCGATTCAGGATCCTCACCAGTATGAAGGCTTCACCTGCCTGAAAAAAGGCGCTCGTTATTCGAAGGACAATCCCGATCTTGATCGCGACGAAAACGGCAAATTATCGTGGGGTTACAAACTCGACACCGAACCCGTCAACGAAACGCAGCAGCAGGAACTCATCAGCGGAAAACACATCAAGCCTGACGAGGCGTGGTATCAACTCAAAGACGTCGAGAGCAAACAATCCGTGATGCTGCACGCCGGGTCGATGTGGTATAGCCCATTCCGAAAACATTGGTGCCTGATTGCCGTACAAGCCTGGGGAACCCCCTCGTTTCTGGGCGAAGTCTGGTATACCGAAGCAAATTCCCCCGAAGGTCCCTGGACGTCCGCTCGCAAAATCGTCACCCACGACCGTTATTCATTTTACAACCCGCGCCATCATCCGCTTTTCGATTCTTCCGACGGCAGGATTGTTTATTTCGAAGGCACCTACGCCACGACGTTCTCTCGCGAGGGCGACCCCACCCCACGCTATGAATACAACCAGATCATGTACCGCCTCGACCTCGCCGACCCCCGGCTCAATTTTCCCGACAATGACCATTTCGGAGAATAGTGCGCGTCGAGAACGCAGCCGAAAGGATAAAGCATCAGCGGCGATTCGAAGAGAGAAAACGTGAACACGCATCAGGCTTTTTGTGTGTCCACATAGACGTTGATTTCACGCGGACTGACAAAGACGTGCTGACCGACGACCAGATTCAATAATCGGAACCGTTCATGCGACAAGTCCACGTGAACTGTCTCACCGGAATCCGCCGTCAGATCAATTCTGACCTGAGGTCCGGCGACGTGGATATGCCCGATCGTGGCCGGGAAACCTTTCTTGCCGTTGGCCCGTGTTTCAATCTCCAGATCGTAGGGTCGCACCAGTCCTCTGGCCGATCGGGCGGCTCCGGTATCCTGATCATCCGAATACTCAATTTCCAACGGTCCCAGAAACGCCTTGTTGCCTTCCACGCGTCCGTGAAAGATGTTCACGTACCCCACGAAGTTCATCACAAATTCATTGGCAGGATGATGGAACACTTCCTCCGGTGTGCCGATCTGTTCGATTCGTCCGGCGTTGGTGAGCACGACCCGGCTGGCGACTTCGAGCGCTTCTTCCTGATCATGCGTGACCAAAATGCTCGTCACCTTCAATTCGCTGTGTAACCGCCGAAGCCAACGCCGCAATTCCTGACGGGTCTTGGCATCCAGTGAACCGAACGGTTCATCCAGCAGCAGCACCTGGGGTTCGATGGCCAGCGCGCGGGCCAGAGCGATTCGCTGTCGCTGCCCGCCGGACAGTTGGGCCGGATAACGATCCGCCAACCAGTCCAGCTGCACCAGTTGCAGCAAGGCGCGGACCTTCTCTCGGATACCGGTTTCCGGCAATCGACGCTTGCGAGCGATCACCCGAAGTCCAAACGCTACATTCTCAAACACCGTCATGTGTCGAAACAGAGCATAATGCTGAAAAACAAATCCGACCCGCCGGGCGCCTGCCTGCCGTCGTGTGACGTCCTGGTCGTTCAGAAAAATCTGGCCAGCGCCGGAATCGGGAACTTCCAAACCGGCGATGATTCGTAACAGGGTCGTTTTTCCGGAACCCGACGGTCCCAGCAGTGCCACGAGTTCGCCGGTCTCGACCTTCAGGCTCACGTCGCACAAGGCGCCGAAACTTCCGAAGTGTTTGCTGACGTGTCGAACTTCAATACTCATAAGCAGGTCGCCCTTCCCCTTCCCCTTCGACGTCGTGGAGTTCCTCTCGGAATCGCCATTCGGCGAGGCGCTTGAGGACCAGCGTCACCAGCGCCAGCATCGCCAAGAGCGACGACACGGCAAAAGCAGCCGAGAGGTTCATCTCATTGTAATAGTTCTCCACTTGCAGCGGCATCGTGCTGGTCAGCCCGCGAATATGGCCCGAAACCACCGAGACGGCTCCGAATTCTCCCATCGCGCGCGCGTTGCACAAAATCACACCGTACAATAGTCCCCATTTGATGTTGGGCAGCGTGATCCGCCAAAACGTCTTCCAGCCGCCGGCGCCCAGCGAAATCGCCGCTTCCTCCTCCTCGGTTCCCTGAGCCTGCATCAGCGGGATCAGTTCACGAGCGACAAACGGAAACGTCACAAAAATCGTGACGATTACGATGCCGGGAACGGCAAATATGATCCGGAGGTGATGCGCTTCAAGCCAGGACCCCAGATATCCGTTCTTGCCCAGCATCAGCACAAAGATCAGTCCGGCGACCACCGGCGACACGGCGAACGGCAGATCGATCAACGTCGTCAAAATGCTTTTGCCCACAAAACGGAATTTGGCGATGGCCCATGAAGCCGCGACGCCGAACACCACGTTCAATGGGACAACGATCGCCGCCGTCCACAGCGTCAGTCGAATGGCCGACAACGTGTAGTGGTCTTTCAGCGCCGCAACGTACACCTGCCAGCCCTTCTCAAAAGCCGCTGCGAATACCACGACGAGCGGAATCAACAAAAACAAAACCAGAAACACAATGGCCGCAAACGTCAAAATATACCGGACCAACGCCGGCTCGGTGGTTACCCGGTCGCGTTCGCGCGATTGGCCTCGGAATATCCCGGTGGGCCGTGGTTCCTCAAATGTCGCCGTTTCGCCGACCATCCATCCGCCTTTCAACTTCCATGCCGACGGCTGCTCCACCATTGCAAAAGATTGATTGCAAACAAAATCACAAACGAAATCATCAGCATCACCACGGCGAGTGCCGCCGCCCCGGCATGATGCGGAAAAAGATGAGGGCCCGGAGGCTCCAGGAGGCCCCGCAGAGAAAGGAGCTGAGGGTGAACAGGGCTACGGAGACGAGCAGGAAGCGCTTGCGCCCG
>CAIVHJ010000002.1 GCA_903905665.1 uncultured Phycisphaerales bacterium | reverse complement strand
TGGCACATGAAGAACAATCCAGGGACAGGAATCCTTCTTCCGATTCCTGTCCCTTTCTCTTTTGTCGTTTGTTTTCATTTTTCAATTTCTTACCGTTCCTCGTTCATCATTCCGCATTCATCATTTTCTTAGATTCCTGTCCCTTTTTTGTCAGGGCCGAAAGAGTGCACAAAGGTCAGGCACCAAGGAATCTTTCGGAATGGAAACGTAACTTGACCCGATGGGGGGTAGCGGGTACGCTTGTAGTGGGTAGATTTTCATTCCCGATTGAGGTGTAATGCCGTGGGTAATAAGCATTTATCGTTGTGGGTATCGGCCGTTCTAGTAGCTGGTCTGACCGTCGGTTGCAGGGATCATGACGCGATCTACGACACCGATGCGGACTTCAGCACGCCGGAACATGTCTCGCTTCCGACGAATCTTTCGATGTCGTATCAGGACCGTGGAATTTTGGTGGCTCAAAACGCCGAACCGGACCCCAAACGACTCGAAGAACTGCGTGTGACTGCGCTGGATCGCCAGACGCCGATTGGAAAGTTTGATCTGGCCGAGACCGCAACCATTAAAGGCGTCTTGCCGGGAATGCTGCTGGTGGTCAAGAACAAGCAGTGGGCGGATGTTTCCAAATGCTTTGTTCCCAAACAAGGCCAGGAAATCGGCCGGTTCCTGAAAGTTCTGACGCCGACGATTGAAAAATCCACGGCGCTGACCGAAGCCATGCCGAAACCCGAGGACGGAACCCAACCCGCAATGGCCATGCCGGGGATGCCCACCGATCCCAACGCGATGATTGCGATGCTCCAACCACTGTTGATGATGGCATCGGTCAAAGGGGCGGACTCGAGGCACGCGGTGGTGGAAATTGCGTCTCCGATGGGCGGACAGGAACCGCTCCAGGTTCCATTTAAGAAAGTGGGCAAGGAGTGGAAGATCGAGATCCCCGAGCAATTTTGGCCGCCGCAACCGTTGCTGGATCAGTTATATTCCACGCTGGAAGCGGACCTGCCGAGTTTCAATCAAAAGATGGATCAGGTAACGGCGGGTTTGAAAGACGGGTCGATGACCCCTGAAGCGGCGCAGGTTCAGTTGACCCAGGCGAGCATGGCAATCGGTCAGAAAGTCAGTGCGATCCTCGCGCCGTTCATCATGCAGGTATCGGGAGCAAATGCCGCAGGCAGTCCCCCGCCGACGGCTCCGCAAGCCCCACCCAGCGTTGAGAATGCGAGCGATGCCGAGGCGGCCATTCGGCAACTTCTGGAACAACAGAACGCTGCATGGAAAGCCCGCAAACTCGATGATCTGGCTAGTTTATACTCCCCGACGGTGAAGGCGGCTACTCAGGCAGAGTTCCAGATGTGGATGACCGCCGACAAAATCGCCCAGACGGCGAACCTTCCCCCTGATCATACTATCCGTCAGATTTCCATGGCATTGGAAAATGCCTCGCTTGTCTCGGCGGATAAAGTGGATGAAAACACCTACAAGATCAACATCAAAATCGGTGAAATGCCTCAGTCACCGATGCTGGTCAAGCGGATTGATCAAAAGTGGTATTTCGCCGGTGAAGAAAGCGACACCGAGCAATCGCTGGCTCAGCAGGTGGCGATCTACGCCGACACGCAAACCAAACTGGAGGCCCTGCTCAGAGAGATCGAGGAGGGACGACCTCAGCCTTCGGAAGTGGCGACGCGTCTTCAGCAGATTCTGACGGAAATGGAAATGCGGCGGTCACAACTGAAAGAACCTAATACTTCCCCACCTCCTCCGGGTGGATGAAGACGAAGATCAGCACTGTGAGCCAATGTACATTTCTTTCCTTTTGAAGTGAGAACATGTCGGAGCGACCAACCGCGCATTCGATCGAAGAAGTCTATTTTTTTCTGATGCTGAGTCCCTGTACGTCCTGCGACGGCGGACCTCTCGACGCAGAACAGGTTCAGCGGGAATCTGAGTCCGCCTCGTTCCGCACGTTTCAATTTCAATGCCGATGCCGTCAATGTGGCACAAAACACGCCTTACGGTTCCCGATCGCTTCACAAGATGACCACCCCCACGATCCACCTGTTGTGAATCCCGATTCGGAACCGTCGCAACTGATTGACGTGGCACAGTGGTTGACCCTGTTTCATCTGCTGACTTCCAAAGCCGCCCAGACCCGGGACAAATCCGAAAGCCGCCGATTAGGATACGAAGCGGCACTGTGCCTCGACGAGGCGCTGAAGTTTTATGAACCGGACAACGAATTGCCCCCGGAATCCGCTTTTTTCAGCGATCGGACACGGGAGCATCTCCGAACCCAACCGGAACTTTTCGTTCGGCGACGACTGGTCGATCTGCGATCCAAATTGCCCGACCTGACCGTCATGCGCCGCCTCATCCAAAGCAATACCAAAAAACCATGGTGGTCGTTCTGGAAACGCGATTGACGCTCTGCAAGTATTCGCCGCCCTCAGTGAAACCCCGGACCCTCACCTGATTTTGTTTGACGTTTCTGCTGCAACCTCTTTACAATAGAGAGTTTGAGAGCATGGTCTGCAACGGAGCGAACCCGAAACGATTGATCGGAAGTGCGGTTTATGAAGTTGACTCTGCGGGAATTGGCGGATTTTCTGGCGACGCAGTCGATGCCGGCCCAGATCGAGGGCGATCCGGCCACGGTGATCACCGCCGTCAATACGCTCGAAGACGCCACACCATCCGAAATCAGCTTCCTGGCCAATCCCAAATATGAAAAATTACTGGCAACCACCCGCGCCGGAGCCGTCATCGTGGACCGTGTGGTCAAACCCCCTCGCCCCATGACGCTGGTCCGGATGGAAAAACCCTATCCGGCACTCATGGCGGCCATTGTGCGGATTCATGGGTATCGCCAACATCCGAACTGGGGCGGAATCCACCTGTCCGCCACACTCGGAAAAAACGTGCAAATTGGCAAAAATCCCCGCATCGGACCCGGCGCCACAGTTGAAAGCGACGTGACGATCGGGGACAACGTCGTGCTGTATCCGGGGGTCTATGTCGGTCGAGGATGCCGACTCGGAAACGATGTCGTACTTTACCCCCACGTGGTTATCTATGAACAAGTGATCTTGGGCCACCGCGTGACGATTCACGCCGGCTCTGTCATCGGTGAGGACGGTTTGGGTTATGCACCCGTCGGTGACGAATGGTTCAAGATTCCACAGGTGGGCAACGTGGTTATCGAAGACGATGTGGAAATCGGCGCCAACTGTACGATTGACCGCGCGACACTGGGCCGGACGGTCATCGGACGGGGATCGAAACTGAGCAATCTGATTGCGATCGGACACGGGACTCGCGTCGGCGAGCAGGCGATGTTTGTGGCACAGGTGGGTTTGGCCGGTTCGGTGACGGTCGGCAAGCACGTGCAAATGGCAGGTCAGGCAGGCGTGGTGGGCCACGTGCACATCGGGGATCGCGCCACGGTCGGCGCCAAAGCCGGCGTCGTCAACGACGTGGAACCAAATACGTACGTGTTGGGCCAACCGGCAATAAAGGCATCCGACACCAAGCGCCACATATTTTTGATCCAAAAACTCCCCGAAATGCGGACCCGCCTCAAAGCGCTCGAAGCCGATGTCGCCCAACTCAAGGCAACCCTTCAGGCGGCGGATCCTCCGAAGTGAAGATGTGGATCAGAACCCGGACCGATTTCTCGAAAATTTCTGGAGCAATGTTTTTGGCTGAAACTGATCATCCCGACGATTCACTTCCGGCAAGCCGGGATCGGCTGGGACTCGTCTGCTGCGGAGGGCGATTCCCGGTCCTCGTAGCGGAAGGCGCCAAACGATCGGGCCGGTACGTGGTGGGCGTGGGGGTTCGCGGATTGGCGGACCCGGTGCTGCAATCCATCGCCGACGAGTTTTACTGGTCGAGCATCACGCGATTGGGCGGAATTATTCGGCGAATTCGCCGATCCGGATGTGCCCAGGCGATTCTGGCCGGTTCGGTTCGCAAAACCGACATGTATGGCCTTGAGGGATGGTCGCGATTCTTTTACTATTTGCCTGATTGGACGACGTTTCGGTTGTGGTTTTTTCGCGTGCCCGACAAACGCAACGACAGTCTGTTGAGCGCCGTCGCCCGCGAATTCGCCGCCAAAGGAATCACCGTGGAAGATTGCGTCAAATACAATCCCGAATCTCTCGCCGACGAAGGTGTCATGACGCAATGTCAGCCGACGACCGCTCAGTGGAAAGACATCGAATTCGGATGGGCCATCGCCAAGGAAATGGGTCGGCTCGACATTGGCCAATCCATTACCGTCAAGGAACAGGAAGTCATCGCCGTGGAAGCCATCGAGGGCACCGACCGGATGATCGAACGCACCGGCCAACTCTGCAAAACCGGCGGCTGGTGCCACATCAAGGTGGGAAAGCCCAATCAGGATATGCGATTCGATGTTCCCACCATCGGACCGCAAACCATCGAAAATCTCCATCGCCAAGGCGCCAAGGTTCTCTGCGTCGAAGCCGACAAAACCTTCATGGTGGACCGCGAAAAAACCCTCGCCCTCGCCGACCGACTGGGAATTGTCGTCGTCGGCCGCAAAGACCCCTCCCCGCCGTCCGGCCCTTCGATATCGCTTGATACAACCCCCGGCAGTCGCTAGCATTCTTTAATCAGGACAAAAGACTTTCAAGGGAGCATCACTACGAATGTTCACGGGAATCGTTGAAACGACAGGTCATGTGATTCAGGTTCTTTCGAAGGCTGACGGCGTTCGCCTGACGCTGGAGGTTCCTTCGTGCCTGGGGGTGCTTGGCGAAGGAAACAGTCTGGCGGTTAACGGGGTATGCCTGACGGCGGTCAATCCCGCGGCGAATCAATGCGACTTCGACGTGATTCACGAAACATTGCGGCGGACCAATCTGGGACAACTCCGGGTAGGTCATCGCGTCAATCTGGAACGTTCCATCCGCGCCGGTGACCGATTTGAGGGACATCTGGTTCAGGGTCACGTCGATGCCGTCGTGGAGGTAAACCGTGTCCAAAACACAGGTTCGGAACAGATCTTTCGGTTTCGACACGATGGAAGTCTGACGCCCCTGATCATTCCCAAAGGCTCCGTCGCCATTAACGGCGTGTCGCTGACGGTGGTTGAGGTGCAATCCGGCGAATTCGCCGTGGCGCTCATCCCGACCACGCTGTCTCGAACCAATCTGGCTGATTTGAGGGTAGGAGACAGGGTGAACCTTGAGACCGATATCGTGTCGCGAACGATCCTTCATCAGCTTCGATTCCTGCACGGTTCGCCTACCGAATCATCTCCCGACGCCGATTGGTGGGAAAAACTGAGAAACCACGGTTTCGCGTGAATACAATTAAACAAAGGGCAGCGCAATACGATGACGACGCCGACGAACCATTTCAATGACAAACCACTGATCGCGATCACGCTGGGTGAACCGGCAGGGATCGGTGCCGAGGTGATCGTCAAGGCGCTAGCCGACCCGACGATTCGCCGAGGTGGTCGATTTGTCATCTTTGGCTTGTCCGAGCTGCTGGACTACGCTGCCGATGCCGCCGAAATCATCCCCTATTGGTTTCGCATCCCACACGAAGAAGTGGACGCAATCGAATCGGGTGTGGTCGTGGCGGACTACGACGAGTATTCGCTCCTGAATCCCTCGATCCGCCGCCCGACCGCCGAGGGCGGTCACGCCTCCATGCGATTCCTCGACGACGCACTCGCGGGGGTTCTGGCGGGACGATTCGACGCGCTCGTCACCGGCCCGATTCACAAAACCAGCTGGCACATGGCCGGTTACAAATTCCCCGGACACACCGAAAAACTCGCCGAAACCTGCAAGGCCAAGAACGTCGTGATGGCGTTTGTGGGCGGGCGGCTTCGCGTCGCACTCGCCAGCACCCACGAAGCCCTGTTCGACTTGCGACATTCCTTCACCATCGGCAGGGTCTTTTTCCCGATCGAGCGACTGGGTACAGCCCTCAAAAACTGGTTCGGCATCGAACGTCCGCGAATCGCCGTCGCCGGATTGAACCCCCATGCCGGCGAGGAGGGAAGCTTCGGAGACGAGGAATCACGCATCATTGAACCGGCGATGACCATGGCCCGCGAACAGGGTTTTGATGTCGAGGGTCCGTTCCCGGCGGATACGCTGTTTACTCACGTTGCCAACGATCACCCGCAATATCACTTCGACGGCATCGTGGCGATGTATAACGATCAGGGATTGATTCCGGTCAAAATGCACGCCTTCACCGGCGCCGTGAACCTCACCCTGGGTCTCCCGATCATCCGAACCAGCCCAAGTCATGGGACCGCGTTCGACATCGTCGGTAAAAATCAGGCCGACGCGGGAAGCATGACCGAAGCCATCCGACTGGCCCTGCAACTCTCGCGCCGTCGCGTAGTGTCTCCGTCCGCACCCTCGGCGGTTTGAGTTTTACGCGATCATCCTCACACAGTTTTCAGAAATTCCAGAATGTTTCGACCAACGTACTCGACTTGTTCCGAGCTGAGTTCGGGATAAATCGGAAGCGAAAGAACCTCCCCGGCCAAACGATTCGACACCGGACAGGCGTTCGGGTCCAACCCCAGATGGCTCATGCACGGTTGGCGGTGAAGCGGAATCGGATAGTAAATACCGGTCGCAATTCCCTTGTCACCCAGATGTGTTTTGAGGGAATCCCGTTGCGGAACGCGAATGGTGTACTGATGATAAATGTGGGTGTTGCCGCTCATGACGTGAGGAGTAATGGCGGCTGAATTTTGGAACAATTGATTGTAATGCGCGGCGTGCTCAGCCCGCTTGCGGTTCCACGCAGCAAGATGCGGAAACTTCACCCCAAGCACCACCCCCTGAAACGCATCCATCCGAAAATTCCCGCCCACGTAATGATGCTGATAAACCGGTTCCATCCCCTGATTACGCAAAATGCGTAATTTCTCGAACAACTCCGGATCGGCAGTCATCACCAACCCTGCCTCACCCATGGCGCCCAGATTCTTCGTCGGATAAAAAGACACGCAACCGATGTCGCTCATAGCTCCCGCCGGATGACCGTTGCGCGTGGCGCCCAGCGCCTGCGCCGCATCCTCGATGACCTTCAAATGGTGCTTCTTGGCAATCGCGTTGATTCGTTCCATATCGGCGCATTGACCGAACAGGTGAACGGGCATGATGGCTTTCGTGCGCGAAGTAATCGCCGATTCGATCAGGGTGGGATTGATGTTGAAACTGTCCTCTTCCACATCCACAAACACGGGTTTGGCCCCGACGCGCAGCACCACGGCCGCCGTGGCAAAAAACGTAAACGGCGGCATGATGACTTCATCACCGGTTCCAATATCCAGCGCCATCAGCGCGATCAATAACGCATCGGTCCCGCTCGAAATGGCCAAAGACTTCGCCGGAGCGACCATCCCGTTGATTTGTTGCTCGAACGTCAAAACCTCGGGCCCCAAAATGCACGCCTGCGATTCCAGCACCCGATGAATCCCCGCGTCGATTTCATTCTTGAGCGACCGATACTGCGCCTTCAAATCAAGCAAAGGTACTTTCATAATCCAAACATTGTAGGAAACGGGCGGATATCAGGGAAGGGGATCACCCGGAACTCGCGCCAAGACACCTGAAAAGACCTCGCGCATTATGGATTGCACGATGCTCGACGGGAAATTAAGATGACACTCGGATTATCAGGCGTTTGGGGAGGAGTGCCCGAGTGGCTGAAGGGACCGGTTTTGAAAACCGGCGTACGGGTAACCGTACCGGGGGTTCGAATCCCTCCTCCTCCGTGATGGGCCATGTCTTATCGGGAAAGACCCCGTTCTCCGTCGATTTCCATAGGGTCTTGTCACACCGACGAGAGCATGTTAGACTAATGGGTTCTTATAGTTAGACTGATTCACAAGTGTTCTAATCCAACGAAGGAACCGTGGTATGCCGACTGTTAATCAATTGGTGAAACGACGTCGCCTGGTCATTCCTTGCAAGAACAAGGTTCGCGACCTCGATCGAAGTCCGCAAAAGCGGGGTGTCTGCCTGCTCGTCAAGACGCAAACACCCAAGAAGCCCAACTCGGCGCTGCGAAAGGTGGCGAGAGTTCGTCTGACCAACGGCCGGGAAGTCACCGCCTACATCGGCGGCGTGGATCACAACCTGCAGGAACACTCGATCGTGCTCATCCGGGGTGGACGGGTCAAGGACCTTCCGGGCGTCCGCTACCACATCATCCGGGGCACGCTCGACTGCGCCGGCGTCGAAAACGACAAAGATGGTCGCCCCCGCAATCAGGGTCGTTCCAAATACGGTGTGAAGCGGCGAAAGAAATAGGTAAGACTTCTGGATCGCAAACCACAAAGATGACGAGTATGAATAATCATTCCGCAGTTTTAGGCTTGGCTGTTCCGCGTGACAAGCATCGAATGCTCACGGCGGCTTTCGGCGTGGTTGCATTCGCAATGCTCACGGCGTTGGGCGCGGCGATTCGGATCCCGCTCCCTGGCACTCCGGTTCCGATGACGCTCCAGACATTGGCGGTTGTCTCATCCGGTCTGGTTCTAGGAAGCCGACTCGGTTCCGCAAGCCAGTTATTGTACGTTTTACTGGGTATTCTGGGCGCTCCGGTTTTTGCCGGCGCGGGAACAGGAATTCACTACATCGCTGGTCCCACCGCCGGATACCTTTTGGGATTTGTGATCGCACCATGGATCGCAGGATTCATCAGCCGACGGGGACGCGGTTCCAGCTTAGCCATCTGCTCCGCCGGACTGATCGCTACCACGGTCATCTACACCTGCGGCGTGGCCTGGCTGGCCCTGCAAGCCGGAAGCATCCACTGGGCGATGCAAAAAGGACTTTATCCGTTCGTAACCGGTGAAGTTTTGAAAATCAGTCTGACCATCATGATCGGTCATCTGACCTATCCTCTTTGTCGAGGGACCAATTGATTCGGGAGGTTGCAAGACACACATGGGACGTAAATCGTTTACCGAAGCAGATCAATACATCAAACCCGACCCGCGGTTTCAGAGTAAACTTGTGAGCCGGTTTATCAACTCCATGATGTGGGAAGGCAAGAAAAGCGTCGCCACCCGGGCTTTTTATGACGCCATGGAACTCATCGCCAAACGCATCAAAGACGCCAAACCCATCGAAGTCTTCGAAACCGCCGTCAACAACATCAAACCCAACATCGAGGTCCGATCCAAACGCGTCGGCGGCTCCAACTATCAGGTTCCCGTTCCGGTCAGCACGAAACGCCAGATGTCATTGGCGATGCGATGGCTCCGGGATGCCGCTCGAAGCGTCAAGGGAAAACCCATGGCCGAACGACTCGCCAAGGAAATCATGGACGCCTACAAACGCGAAGGCACCGCCATGACCAC
>CAIVHJ010000001.1 GCA_903905665.1 uncultured Phycisphaerales bacterium | reverse complement strand
TCGACTATGTCACTCCGATCGGTTCTTTCTGGTGCATCATACGTACCGGTCTTCATGCCCCGTACTTCGTCCCTATCGTCTTCACCCGTAATTCTCGGAAGTCGATCCACCGCCCTTGCCGTGTCCAACAATCGCGGATCAGTATAAATCTGGGTAGTCAGCCGTGCATCGGTGTGCCGCATCAATTGCATCGCTTCCCGCACCGACACTCCCGACTTCGCTAAGAGCGTTCCATAAGTCTTGCGTAGCGAATGGAAGTCCATCTTCCAGCCACGATCATCGGTCTTGGGTATCTTGGCATGGGTCAAATCACGGTCGAACGTCTCACGCTTCGGAATCGACTTGAACACCCGATCCGTCGGTTGTGCGTCCACCGGTCGAATGGATAGCAGTTCCGACACCAATTGACTCGGTGTAGATAGCGTGTCCGCACGTCCTGCCTTTGTGGTTTCCGCTCTCAACTGGATATGGGGATTCTCGTCGTCGAGGCAAATATCTCCCCATTGCAGTTGTCGGAGTTCGTTTCGTCTCAATCCGGTCAAAAGAGCCGTTTGATAGACTGTCTTTCGTGGTCCCGATACCGCCAATAACCGACGAATCTCATCCAGTGTCAACGCCCGTCGGATGATTCGCTCTGTTACCTCGACGTTGGCGATATGCTCAACAGGGTTCTTTTCCATTCGACGCTGGGACACGCACCAATTACAAAATGCGACCGTTGCTTCGAGATAGTGATTCAGCGTTCGTTGGCTCATGTTCTCTTGGTGTTGCCTTAGCCACCTGCTCAGGCTATCGGGTTGTATCGCCCCCAACGTGATCCATTGTAGATCATTTTTCAATTGCTCAATCCGATGTTTGATTGTTCGTATGTACCCCTTCGACCGTCCCAGTCGATTCAGATCGTCATTCCAATCGGTGATATGCCGATCAATCGGGGCTTGCAGGTGCTCATGGGCAACATCGACGATTCCAACTTTTTCACGCTCGACCTGTCGTTCAAGTCGTTGTGCCAACTGTTCTGTAGCCAGTCTGTCCGTGTAACCAGATACTTGCCGCCGAGTCCCCCCAGCATCGACGTATTCAATTCGCCACTTTCGATATTCGCGGTACACGACCTTGCCGTTGTGCAATACTGGGGTCCGCTTGCCGTTCACCGTCTTCATTTTCGGATACATCGGCTTGAAGATTCTCGCCACATCGCACCTACTTTCGTTCGCGGGATCGTTTCAATTCCAACCCCAGCACTTTGCAGACTACTGCCAATCGTTCACCCGTCAAGTCTGAAGTCCCCGCCATGTAGCATTGGATCATCCGCATTTTGACGTGGGGCTTGGTCAGTTTCGCCAGTGAATAGCCAGTGAACCCTTGCCGCTTGATTTCAGCCAGCACAATTTTTCGGAATGACATTTTCATATCCTTCAGTATAGCGCAAAATGTTGCTATGCGCAAGTCCTACGCTGATTTTTTCTGCAAATTTTCAATCTGTTGTCGGGCTTCAAATTCTGTGCGATTCGGGAATCCCCATTCGATCCATAAGTGAATGTCCCGCAATCGCCACACCCGACGACCACCAACAAGAAACGATTGCGGGAGTTTCCCCGATGAATTCCAACGGTACAGCGTCCGCTTTGCAAACGGAGTCAGATCAACTATGTCCTGAATACCGATTACTAATTTTTCGCGTTCTGATTGTGATCTTAGTTGTGTCAGTTCTGATGTCACGTTCATTTTTCACCCCTCAGCAATTTCAAAATGTTTTTTTACGCAAACCGCTACAGGCTTAGTTCCCTTCGTGTTCTCCAAACTTGTTTCAATTACAGAGTACCCAGATAGCGATACCTTGACGCTTTGCGTGGATTGTGTTTTTGTCCGCCCTGTTCGATCAATTCCAGAAATCCATGGGCATCCAGCACTTTCAGATATTTCGCCACCTGTTCATGAGATATCCCTATCAGCGAGCCAGCCATTCGACAGGACAAAAAGAAAATACCCTTACCAGCACACTTCTGCATTGCTCTGCACAGGCAAATCAGTTTGTGCATCGGTTCAGAATCGTAACGCTGGGCTTCTGGTGGGGGTTCACTTTGTAACGCTCTCTCGAATACCTGTCGTATAGGTTCCCGTCCTTTGGGAAATTCGACCCTCTTCCATCCATGTATGAAATCTGCCCAAGTATCTTCAATGGGTTTGGTCCCGATGTACCGCAATGCCTGTTTGTGCCATTCCTCCACGAAGGGTCGTAAGTCCTGAAAGTCTGCATCTGTCAACATTGGATTGGCTTTTAGATAACGAACGAACTCAAATAGCCTATCGTTTCGCTCACCCTCTGCCTTCGGAAGAGTGGCTATAATTGCTTCTTCAGGACTTAAATATACATGGCTTCTGTTATCTTCTGATTTGTTTCACACCAAGTGAGACATTTTGTGGTTGTGGTTAAGCAACAGTTTTGACCTCCGGATAAGGGAGCAAACCTTGTCGCAGCTTGATGTTCT